>NZ_MZGS01000020.1 GCF_003111625.1 Methanobrevibacter thaueri
TCCCGGTCCTAAGGGTAGGTTATCCACGTGTTACTGAGCCGTACGCCACGAATCTAAATTCGTTCGACTTGCATGGCTTAATCGAATCCCAATAGCAGTAACATCTGCCAGGATCAAACAGAATTGAATCACATAACAGACATAATAAGTATAAAGTATTATGAAGTACGCTAAATATAGACGAGTATTACACTAAACTAGTTTGTAACTAATTCACCACATACTACAAAACCAACATCATACTTGAGAAAATTCAAGTACTCACTAATGTATAGCTACATGCGGAAAGCAACCATCATAGTAAAAATTGTATTAAACAATGATACTTAGGTCATCGCCATAAAACACATAGCACATCTTATAGGCAGACAAATTTTATTAACAAAGTCAATTAAAAAACATTGCAAAATAATATTAAATTTAAAATAAAGAAATCAAAAATTATATTATCTATCAAAAATAAATTAAATCAATTATTACACAGTAATTAACGTTTTGAATAAAAATTTATAAAAAAATTTTTAAAACATCTAAAAAATCGATTTAAAAAAATATTTTCAAAAAAATAATAAAATAAAAAAGAATTAAAGGTTTTTAAAGCGTTTACATTTGAAAAATATCTAAGTAGTATATAAATGTATCCCTTAATCCAAGTTTTTTCGGATAACGGAAATAATTCTGGTTAAACTTTTATGCATTTTAATGCCATATTGTTCCACAATCTTAAATCCGACCTCGTCAACCATCGGTTTTAAATCAATGTAATGTGGAGAAGCCATACAGAGGTATGCATCATCCCTCATATTATCATATATTGCATGGAAGAATTCCTCAAATATTCCCTCACCATCAACATCTCCAGTTGATGTTGAAATTCCATAAGGCGGATCGGTAACCACACTGGACACCTTTTCATACATCTTAAGCTCACGGACATCCAAATGGAATGTTCTGTAATCTGTAATTCCATAATAATCCAAGTTGATTGCAGTTCCGTTTTTCATTTTCCAATAAACATCAGAACCCACCACCTTGCATCCTATCAGTCCGGCCTCAATCAATATTCCTCCGGTGCCGCAAAACGGATCAAGCAAGAGTTCGCCAGCTTTTACCCTGGACAGGTTAACCATGCATCTTGCCAGTTTCGGATTCATGGATCCAGGATAGAAAAATGGTCTTTTATGAGGTTTGCTGTCCTCAAAATGTTTCTTGTTTAGTTTTATCTTTTCAATAGCCACATACAAATCATTCTGGTGGGCAACCACTCTGACCAATGACTTTGGCTTGCTTAAGTTGACCCTTATTCTTTCGGTGTTATCCAGAATCAATGTTCCTATATGCCTTTCTGTTCCAACTGTGTCAATCTGTGAGTTGAATCTCTTGACCCTGACGGCAAAGTTTTCATCTATCCATTCCGCCCAGTCTATTTTTGAAACATCCTCATCCAGATTATCGACGTCTGTCCTCGCAAGGATTTGATGCACCTCATGAGTGTATCCCAGCCTTCTGGTTAAAATCTCATAGTATTCATCCAATTTATCATCAGGAATATCTTTTAAAATAACCAAACCTTCAGTGACCTTTTCTATTTCGGCATCGATATCTTCACATTCCATTACCGCTTTGAGTTCAGCTAAAGGCAATTCAGGATGTTCCTGTGATTGTATACATAATAGTTCCATTAATTCACCTAAAAATAGTCAATGTTATCTTTTGAATTTGTCAAAATGTCTTCTAATGGCCTGCTGTGAACTGTCTGTATTCACATCAATTTCATCAACTTCATCGGCGCCTTTATTATAATGGCTTTCATATCCATTATCCTGATAGTAATCGTCATTGCTATATGAATACTCGTCCATTACTTGATTATAATAGGTGTCTTGAGAATGATTGTTTGAAGGTCCCTCATACCTGTCATTGTACGGTTCGTATTCATAGCTGTGACGGCGCTGCGGGGCGATATTATCAAAATCTTCCGGATAATACTCATAATCCCTTCTCGGATATGAATTGCTTTCATGGGTTATTGGTGTGATTGGCTCATACTCATCGTAATAGTCGTTCCTTCCCAAATAATCATCCTGGAAATCTCTCTCAAAAGCGTTTGGCTGTTGAGGGGAAACCCTTTGTGGCGGAGCCTGGAAACTCCTTTGCCCGACCATTCTTGAAAAGATCATTTCCTCAACCTCAGATGGTTTGGAAATGTTCTTGAGTTCCATCTGATTGTTATCATAGGCGCTGTACAGGCTGACTGATCCGACATTTAACATTCTGGCAACGATGCTTTGGGAAGTGTTGACATCCTGTATTGTTGCGTATGGCATATAGTTCTTCTTGGTGGACAATACTCCTGACTTGATTATGACCCTGCTGTCGGTCAAGGTGTATTCAAGGGAATACCATCCGATAAGCTGCCAGATTATATAAACTACATCAACAAGAATGATGACAAAAAATGCAATGGCTGCGTATCTGGTCAATGAAAGCTTGATATGGGAGATTAGGTAAACCTGCATTTCCCCTATAAACTTGATTACCATTGGAGAAATGAAGAGTATAATCACTAATAAAATAACTCCATAAATAGCTTTTTTACAGCCTAAAAGCATATTGGGTTTTGTTTTATAAATGACCCTGTCTCTGAGATTATCATCATTATTACCGAATAACATAATTAATACTATTAGAATTTATTTTAAATAAAGTTTTAGAAAAAAAGATTATGAAAATAAGCCTCAGCTCGCCCATCATTCATCACATATCAGAGCTCATAGGGTTCATCATCGGCTTATTGTCAATTAGTTTTATCCGAACATTACACCTGCTTCTGTCTTGAACAATTCGTCTTCCTTGGATTTGCTCATGACCTTATCGATAGCATCCATAAAGTCGGTTACAGTAATTTTATCACGTTTTTCACGAATTGCAAACATGCCTGCTTCAGTACAAACCGCCTTAAGGTCTGCACCTGACAGATCATCGGTCAACTCGGCAAGCAAGTCGACGTCTGCCTCATCATCCAATGACATGTTTTTGGTGTGGATCTTGAGTATTTCGCGTCTTCCGTCAATGTTTGGAAGTGGAACTTCTATGAACCTGTCAAAACGGCCAGGACGTAAAAGCGCAGGGTCGAGAATATCCGGCCTGTTGGTTGCACCGATGATACCGATGTCACCTCTTGACTCGAATCCGTCAAGTTCCGCTAACAGCTGCATCAATGTTCTTTGAACTTCCCTGTCCCCACTGGTGGAACTTTTGAGCCTTTTGGCTGCAACTGCATCCAATTCGTCAATGAATATTATTGCAGGTGCCTTCTCTTTGGCAAGCTCGAAGACCTCACGGACGAGTCTTGCTCCTTCACCAATGTATTTTTTGACAAATTCGGAAGCTACAATCTTGATGAATGTTGCGTTGGTCTCATTTGCCACAGCCTTTGCAAGCAGGGTCTTACCGGTTCCAGGAGGTCCGTATAACAGGATTCCCTTAGGCGGTTCAATACCCACTTTCTCGAACAATTCCGGTTCGGTCAATGGAAGCTCTACGGTTTCCTTGACTTCCCTGATTTGCTCTTCCAAACCTCCTATCTTATCGTAAGTGATATCTGGTTTTGTTTCAATTTCCATTCCTGAAACGTTTGCGTCTTTTTCTGATGGCAATACCTCAACAATTCCGAATGTCTGTTGGTTTAGGGCCACCCTTGAACCAGGTACCAATAATTTTTCATCTAAGAATTTTGAGTAGTTAACTAGAAAACTAGGTCCGGTGCTACTTTTTACAGTCATTCTGTGATCATCCAATACTTCTGTGATGGTAGCGATTACTAAAGGTGGAGACCTAAATCTGTCTACTTCTGAACGTAATGATTTAGCTTCTCTTTCTAATCTGATTTTCTCGTTTTCAATTAGAACCTTATCCTTTTCTAATTTCCTAACTTTCCACATTAAGTTACTTTTAGCTTTGGATTTTTCTTCTCTTAAAGAATCAATCTCTTCCTGCATGGATTCTACTTTTTCAATTAATTGCTCTTTTGAAGAATTTTCCAAATCATCAAAATCATTCATGTGAATCATCTCCAGTTAGTTAAATTTTAACAACATGTTACTTTAATAACAATTAGTAACTTTAAAGTATTTAAAGGTATTCATTTTAAACCATACTAACAATCATTATATAATACTATTAATATATATTTAATTAGAAAAATGAGGAGGACAAATAATATGGAATGTGAAATTTGTGGCAAACCAGTACCTGAAAACAACCCTATAAGAGCAAAGATTGAAGGATCAGTAATGGTTGTTTGTAAAGAGTGCTCAAAACTGGGAACAGTACAAAAAGCGCCTCCAAAACCTAAATATGTAAAACAGAACAAAGGCAAAAAGCCTGCAAACACCAGAAAAAGAAACTACTCCAGAAACGACGAGCCAAGCGAAGAGCTCATAGAAGATTTCAGCTTTGAAGTGAGAAAAGCCAGGGAAGCCAAGGACTGGTCCCGTGAAGACCTGGGCAGAAAAATCAACGAAAGGGTTTCAGTAATCACAAGGATAGAAACCGGAAAAATGACCCCAGACACAAAACTTACAAAAAAACTCGAAAAGGCATTGAACATTAAGCTTCTGGAAAAAGTCGACAACGTTGACCTGAATCAGTTCATTAACAGTTCATCTGGAGAAAGAACACTGGGCAACATAATGAAAATCAAAAGGAAATAGCTATTTCAAATAGCTATTTAACTTATCATTTTTAATGTGCCTTTCCTTTTTATCTATTTTATAATCGATCATACCATCATTAATCGCTTTAGCAGGATGATATTCACCGAAATCATCAGCCTTGTTGAGAACATACTCAAGTTTGGAATAGGCACCATACTCATCGCTGACAACAACCACGTGAGCCGGAGGATGAATCTTTTTAACTTGCATGATGCTTAATGTTGTGTCCTCCCTTACAAAAAAGGCTGTTGCAACATTGGATTTTGTTTTAAGCTCGGAATTTAAAATGCCTTCAACCAAATTGTCGGCGAAATTAGGGTCAACTGATTTTGGTGAGGATATTAAATTCAAGTTTCCATGGCGTTCCAAATCGGAAATTGCACTGAGCAACTTTGAGTTATTCTCTCCTCTAATTAAAATTAAAGCCATAATAATCACATAAAAATAAAATATATAGGTGATAGTCACCTATTTTGGAAAGATTTTAACAATCTGCTTCTGAATACTACAAGAAGAATCAGAATAATACCGACAGCCGTTTGGATACTGCCCAAAATGTTTAGGATATTTCCATCAATAGGCAAGTCCCATGCAGGAGCTGACCTGTCACCAGGAAGCGCATTGTAGTAAACACCCACAGCCTTGGAACCTTGCTTTACATTCAGGTCCTTAGGCTCAACATGGTCAACGCCCATTAAAAGACCGTTATTGATAGCCCTGTTAATTGAACCAGCAATTGCAGATGAATCATAACCGTATTTGGCAACAGAAGCCTCAACAATTTCCTGTGTAGTGGAAGCAACACCCGGCTTATCCGTACCATAGACTGAAACACTTACCGCATTTGAACTGACTGTCAAAGCGGAACCTAAAGCCTCATATGCATAAACTACCCTTAATTCTGATCCGCAGACTGGACACCTGTCATAGCTTTCGGCGGCCGGATAACCCATAGCCCAACCACAGTCATCACAGACTTTGGAATACTCCTCGTCCATCGGATATCCTGTCTGGTTCATGTCAGTAGGTGTGAACATGTCGTCAGTGGAAATTCCTGAAATTAGGTTTACACCTCCACCACCGTACCTTTCACCAGAATCACGAGCTACTTCACCCATAGCTTCTGATAAGATTGTGGTAGCGGAATATCCATCCCTAATCATTTTTCCAATATTCATTGCAGTTTCTTTTCTTACGGAATCCGCAGTACCGTATAATGGGTTTCCTGCAGTGTTCCTCAAGTGAATGATAGCTCCTTTTTGACCAGGTTGTAATGTGGCAACGCCACTGCTGTATGGGGTAACCTTAATCTGATTACTTGCATCATCCACGGTAATTACATAAGCATTGAAAGATCCTCCAATTGCAGCACCAATGTTAGGTCCTCCAACTACCAGACGAGCACCCTTATATTGGGAAGCAATGGAAGCGGCGGAAGCCGCTGATGCATTATTCTCTAAATTTGCAACAGCATCAACAATGGAATCCAGCCTAGTGTCTGAACTACCGGTACCCCCTGAGAGTACGGCAAAATGATTGTTCTTAGACATCAGGAATGTGGACTGGAACATGTTTTCTGCAAAAGACATACTTCCTGCAGCTGCACCGTTCGGGTCGCTGCCTGACGGGTCTGTAATAACAATAATGTTACAAGTAGCTGCAACGCTACTCATTGTCATCAAGAATATTATTAGGAAAACAAGTAGTGCATGGAACTTTTTAAACTTCATCCACTCACTCCTTTCGTTTTATTTTCCAATTCTACAGATGAGAAATCTTCAATGACTGTTACTGTCACTACACCTGTATTTTTATCAACCTGAACATCTGCAGCGGTAATTGGTTGAACAGATGTACCAGGAACTGTTGAACGTGTTGCAAATTCCTGCGCCGTTTGTATCGCATCCTGCAGCGAGACCTCTCTTTTAGAAGTCTTTAGAATATCATCATAAATCACACTACCATCTCTGAAACCGGCTTGCATAACATTATATCTAATAGTATCTACCGGAACAATGTCATTTCCTTTAATGATTACACCAGAGATTGGAATGCCGTCATTTATATCATCAGAAGATGCGAATGCAACATAAGTGATTAAACGACCACAAAGAATTAAAATAAACGCCAATAATAAAATTATTAATGTGTCTCTCCTAATCTTTATAAACATGTTTATTTCCTCTTAGTATCCATATTTATTCGAATGAATAAAACTATACATTTATTATATTAAATTAATATGATATTTAAATTTATTTTATGTCTTTCAAAAGTGACTCAGCAGGGTCCATTCCCTGAGCACCAATCAATAGAATGATGTCATTTATATCGGCTTTGCTGCAAACCTCATTAAGGCAATCGCTTAAATTGTCAAAATGGGTGTAGTCAATGTTATTCCTGTTTAATGTATTGAAGAACACTTCCCTCTCATCGTCCTCGACAAAGTTCAAATCATTGACGACATCATTGCTTGAGGACAGGTACAGAACCATATCGTCGGTCATTGACTCAACCAGGGCATCTACATTCAGTTGGTTGATTTCTACTCCTCTTGAACCCCTGATTGCACATGCAACATGCAACTTCTGATTTTCAGGAAGCAGTTTTAGAGTTTCTGAAATTGTCGCTTTTATTCCATCAGGATTGTGTGCAAAATCATCATAAATCAATGGATCTTCACTTAATTTTGCAAAACGTCTGTTTAGGGCCTTATATGATTTGACCCCTTCGACAATGACCTCCAAATCAATGCCCAGTGAAATGCATGCTCCAATAGCTGACAATATATTCTGTATGAAATGATTGCCCTTGAACGGCAGCTCATCGATTGTTAAGATTGAATCATTGTTATAAATTATGTTTTCGCCATCAAAACAGACTGCATTTTCCTCATCCAATGGGGACATTGAAGTGTAGAACGGGTTTTTGGCATCGAGCTTCATCACCAGCTCATCATCATGATTCAATATGGTCACCCCATCGCCAATGGCTTCAGGAACGGCCTTTATCTCATCAAATACATCTTCAATTGAATTGACAAGACCTATATGGTCCATTGCAATGTTTGTTATGACTCCAACTTTCGGATTGGCAGCCTCACTCATCAATGCAGCATGGTTTTTCATTAGCTTGTCCAGCCAGCCCTGAACTTCTGAAACCTCAATGACCAGGTAGTCAAGCGCCCCGTTTTCTGTGACCTCATCTGAGATTAGTTTGGACACCATAGGGTCAATTAGGGTGTTGAATTCTGACTCGCTGTCAGTGTTTGTGAGGACGTGATGTCCCGCATTGTTTAGGATATGATATATTAAATGTGAAGTTGTTGACTTTCCGTTGGTTCCTGTTATTACAACGTTTGTTGAATCCGGAGAATACTTTTCAATTGTGTGGGAAAGCGCATATGCGTTTGCAAGCTCAATCTTGTCTGTGATTATCAATGGGAAGTTGAGTTTTTCTGCAACTTCCACGGCATCCTCCTTAGGGGTTTGTGTAATAAGACATGCGATGTTCTTATTGAATGCCATTTCAACCCCAGCACCGTTAATCCAATGCCTTATGACAATGTCTCCAGTATGCGCATTGTTTAAAAATGTGAATTTGCCGGTAAATCCGTCAATGGAGAAGAATTCATCATTACCAACAAGCTTTCCTTCCACAGCTTCCGCCAAATCGTTTATGTCAGTCAGCTTTTCCTCATACGAACTGTCGATGACATGGGTCAAATTGCTTCCTATGGAAGAGATCTTTTCTGTTATTCCTCCAATTGAGAAGGATTCATCTCCTATAATCTTTTCTTCAACCTTCTTAACCAGTCCGACATGTTCTTTTGATTTTTCCTCTTCTGCCATTTTGGATACATACTCTTTTGCTGTTTCTATATCATCAATAATTATTAATGGAAAGTTCAAGCGCTCTGCCGCCTCAACGGTTCCTTCCTTAGGGTCCGGTGTGATGAGGCATGCGATATTCTTATTGAACGCTATTTCAACCCCTGCCGGGTCGATTGATTCTCTTATAACAATATCTCCTGTGTGAGCGTCATTTAAAAAAGTAATTTTGCCTGTAAATCCATCGATGGAGAAAAATTCATCATTTCCAACGAGTTTTCCATTAATAGAATTAGCCAAATCTTGAATATTCATTTTATCACCGTAAAAATAGGAATTTAGAATACGTACATCTTAGCAAGTATTCCGATTATACATAATAATAAAGTAGCCCCCCAGTAACTAAGTACAATTTTAGTTTCAGACATACCATAATGATTTAATGTGTGATGTAACGGTTCAACCGGCAACTTGATAATGTGTGCCCTGTGCAGCAGGCTAACGACGACTGAAATTATCGGCACTCCCAATGCAAGAACTCCAAAGTATGGAATGTCACATACCAATACCGCTGCGGCATATCCTGTACCCAATACGAATGATCCAGTATCTCCCATAAATATTGATGCCGGATACTTATTAAATACTAAAAATCCTAAGCACAAAGCCGCTAAAATTGAAAATGGAGGAATAATTGTTGCTGGTCCGAATAAATAACCATATACACAACAGAAAATTGATGCGATTCCAACAATTCCTGCCGCTAAACCATCCATCCCATCTATAAGATTTACTGAATTGATACAACCTAGAATCGCTATGACCACAACTGGGATAGCCATCCATCCTAATGTAAATCCTCCTAATGTTGTAACTGCGCCTGTTAATCCTAAAAATATTCCTAAAACGATTTGACAGATAATCTTTTCAAGCTCTTCAGGTTCTGTTTTGATTGGAACCTCTCCAATTACTTCAACCTTACCTTCCTTAAGCAGGCCATCGACTTCCGCCTTTGCCTTTGGAGTTGCAACGCGAACCTCTTCATTCGGTTCAACGTCCAATCTTCCCAATGTGATTGTTTCATTTGAAGTGTTGACAACAATCTTCTGGATTTCTTTAACCTTAAGACCTATAAGATCATCGACCAATCCCACAATACCTCCTGCAAGCATTATGAAGGAGACTATGAGAATTGGGGTGTTTTGATAGTACAGTGCTATAACTAATGAAATTGTAAATAAGAATGCAATACCTCCCATTGTTGGAGTACCGCTTTTATGTCTATGTTCACTAACTATAGGATTATCAGCAATCCTTGCTTTTAACAATATTCTTTTAACATACCATGTAAAGAATATTGCGGCAAATAATGTTATTAAAAAAAGGATTAACATATCTGTATTATTCATATTACCACGCAATAAATCTTCTAGATTATTACAATATATATTGGTAATACTATATAATTATAACTTATAACACAGATTTTTACAGTAATTTATCAAGCAGATTATCCAATTCATCCCTTGAATCCGCCCTTGCAGTGATTCTTTGATAACCTTCCGGACCATGAACCACAAAGTCATTATAATCAAATGATTTGACCGGTTCATTAGGGCTTGGCCCCTCATAATTGCCGATTGGAATCTCAGTTGAATAGTGGTATTCCAACCTGTCTGAAATGTTGGAAAGTGAAAAATCGCCAATTGCCATATTGACCAATTCGCATAGTGAATTGATGCCGCAAGTTGCTGTGGTCAGATACCTTGTTCCATTTGGTCTGGTGTTGACTTCAATGGCATATAGCTGGTCCTTTTTGGCTGAATACATGAAATCCATTTCAAAAATACCGTCTGAATCCAAATTCTTAGCAACCTTATAAGCGGTGTGCTGTACAAGATTATTATCAAGGCCTTCAACCATGCAAGGTCCTGTTTTTGTTTTATTTAATGGATGGGTTCCTTCCAGGGTTGTTTCGCCCTTATAGATTGGAGGCAGGGCAACGTATTCGCCATCGAATCCCAATACCTCTATTGAGATTTCAGAACCTTCAATGAACTCCTCACATAACGCCTGGTCAAAATCGTTGAAGTAATCCTGAACATCCTCGATGGATCTTGCTATCTTGATATCCTTTCCGCCCTGTCCTTCTCCCTGTTTTAGGACAACCGGGAAATCGAGTGACAACTCATCTGGACTGTTTAAAATCTGGTAATCTGGAGTGACAACACCTATTTCTTTGTAAAACTCTTTTGTTCTGATCTTGTTGGAAGTCAATTCGACTGCACGAACACCTGCTGCAATGACCGGGATTCCATATTCCTCTTCCATTTCTTCCTTCATGTGTGCGACATCGATTAATGGCGGGTCAATGCCTATCAAAGGCACGATAGCATCGACATTCTGCATCAATGCAACTTGTTTTGGACCATCCATTCCTCTAGGAACAATGAAAACCTGGTCTGGCAAGTCCAGATTAATTGCATCCTCATTGGATTCTGTTAGCACACTTTCTACATCTTTGCTTTTGACAAACCAGTCGATATCATCGTATAATCTTGAACCAATAAATAATAATTTCATAATACTATCCCTTTTAAAGTTTTTATAAATTCATCAGCCGCCTTTTGAACGTTAGGAGTTGGCGCATTTCCCCAATCCATGGTTTTCGGCTCTATTCCAACAAATATTATTTTGAAATCAGTGCCCTGTTCCAAATATTTCACAAAGAATGACAGGGACATTGAATGTGTTGAAATTCCTATGCTTGCAAAATCGTCCTTATCGACTATTTGCATGTCACCAGGATTGGAATTCATCAAGCATGCATCAACTATTATGATGTGAGTTGGATTTTCCTTTCTGATTTTTCCAGTGAAGTTTTCAGGCACAGTTTGGGCATCTATCAACAGCAGATTGTCATTTTCAACGTTTTCCTTTTTTAATCTGCTTATAATAAACGGTCCAATCCCGTCATCGCTTTTGAGCTCATTGCCGACCCCAAGTATAATTAATTTTTCAAAATCGGTTAAAAAATCTTTTAATTGAGTTTCAAAAGACACGCCTTTCACCTACAAGTATCTTGTTTCAATACTTTCAATTCCATTTCCCATTATATATTTTAGTTCTACCTGTATAAAGTCATTTACCTTTACTTGCCGTTCTTCCAATGGGATTAGTAAGGGAGGGTTTAGCATTGGCATGGGTCCGGCGATTATATTGTCGTTGAGTTTTGTGTAGGTGGTGATTTTCAATCCGTTTAACAAGCCGTCCTTTGTTGCCTTCAGTTTCAATGTCGCTTTAAATTCAGGCTCGATATCATCTAGAAAGTCCAATTCAGAAAAGATTGTCTCATCTGAAAGTATTTCATAGTTTACTTCCTCATCCCAATGAACATAATCCCTTTCAAGACATGCAAGCTCCACTGCGTTGATTATTCCCTGGGGTATTATCCTGCCGTTTTCCTTTAGAAATTCCTTTGCATGATTTAAAACGGGGATTTCCTCCTCATCAATCAATGCTGTGTCAAGCATTTCACAAACAATCAAATCAGCCTTTTTCTCGAAATCATAATCCCGGACATCACTGTTTATTACCTGAATGTTTTCAAAGTCAGATAGGTTTTCCTTTGCACAGCCGTAAGTCTTTTTATCCATTTCTATAGAGATGATTTCCTTAAACTTATCTGCGAGAAAATAGGACAAGATTCCACTGCCACAACCCAGATCATATGCCAAATCTCTATCGGAATCGTATTCCTGAATGGCCTGGTAAAAAACAGATAACCTACCGGTATCCTTTAGCAAATCTGATTGATAGGGAGTGGTCTTGAATTTCATGTTGAAAAAAAGAAGAGATGAAAGAAGATTTAATGATGGTGGTGATCATGGCCATGTTCATAGCCAGGTTCCTTAAAATCTTCCCCATTAGCAGTACTTGTTAGTTTTACGTGTTCAACACCTTTGAGTCTCATGATTCTTTCAGTCAAATCACGGATTTCAGCAATGTCCCCATTTACAACGACAATTTCCATACAGTATTTGTCTGTCATGTGAATGTGCATGCTTGTATTGATTTCATTTCTGAAACTGTGTTGAATCTCTGCTAGGTTTTCCATTACTCCTGTGTAATGGTGGTCATAGATAATGGTTATGATACCAATTCTTTGTCCTTCCATGGAGTTCATCCATTGGTATCTAACAATGTAATCTTGAAGTGCATCACGAATTCCTTTTGAACGGGACTGATATCCCCTTTCCTTCAATACTTCATCAAAATCAGACAATAATTTTTTAGGTAATGACATACTTATTCTCATCATTATAAACACATCACAATTTAATATTTAAATTATATTATACTTTTTTAGTTATATAAATATTATGATTAACTTGTAAAATAATATTACTTAAAATCATAAAAAAAATGTAAAAAATATTATTCAACGAGGAAGTAATATTCTCCGTCGTCCTTAACAATTGATTTTAAAAGCCCTTTATTCTGAAGAGACAATATTATGTGGTACATCCTGAAATTACTGATTTCCAAATCCCCATATAACAAATGCCCTTCCAAGGTATATTTAGAAATAAGATTTTTATCATCCACTAATTCTTTAATCATTTCATAGGCTGCCTTCTCTTTTCTGTCCAATTCCAACTCTTCAACATCCTTTTTGGAATTGACAGTGTTGATTTCCTTTTCACTATCTGATAAGGTGGCCTTGTTATCCTTAAAAACTATCAAATCCTTTTCCTGAAGCTCTTCTAGAATCTGAACCAAATCATACTCATGAAAGCCCAATTCCTTTCTTAAAACATTGACAGGAACCCCTTGAGGATATTCCATGGAATATATTTTGATTTGATTTAAAACAACTTCTTCATTTCTAGTAATAGTTATCATGTAATCAGCGGATTATAATTCTTTAATAATAATTATGAGTTTGATATTACTTAAATATTAGCTTAACTGCAATTCATTTTCCAATGCCTTAGCTTCCTGACGATTCTTTTCGGCATTTTCCTCAGGAGTCAAATTGGACGGCCTTGTGAAAAACAAATCGAGTTCATTGACAACCTGGCAGATGGACATGTGAACCAATTCCTTTAAGGCAAGACTCTTTTGAACCCTGTTTAATGATTCATCGGAATATATCATGTTGTAATCCTTTTTATAGTCATCACGGATTTTGGATGAATCCAAATCAACGATGAGATCCTCTTCATGATATTCTTCAGTTAACAGTAAAAAGTTAATCAACTCTTCCTTCTCATCCTCAAAGTCATTGTCTTCATTTTCGATAACATCATAAAAATAGCTGCTAACAGATTGGAAAACATCACGTGATACATTGCCGTTTATAATATTATCCATGAACAAATCAAAAGTTTCAGAAATGTAATATTTGCCGTTCTCTTCTTTAGTCTGGAACACCAACTCGTTTTCGACATTGGCGACATACTGAATCAGGACAATGTCCTGACCTTTTTCAAATGTTTTAGTGTTGAATTTAGTGTTTTTTAACTTATAGTCAGAGTTAACTTTTAAAGCATTTTCGACATTTTCAATGTCCTCTTTTGAAATCACTATGAAATTTTCCGCCATATAAATCTACCTTAATATTTGTATTGATTAAGCTAAATAAATAATTTTTTGTTAAAGTATATAGTTTAAAAAATTTAAATATAACATCATGAAATCTGAAGACATCTTAATCGAACTGGAGGAATTGTCCTCAAATGAGGAAATAACAAAAGACGAGATAATGGAAATACTTAAAAGATATGCTCGCATTATTTCAGTTCAGGATCTAATGATGGCTACAGCGTATATGAGAAAGGATGGGGAATACGTTCAAAAGAATTACCGTGAAAAATTCCTGAAGATTTACATTAAATACTTTATAATGCGCATGAATGAAGTCAAGGAATTTGATGACTATGAGGATGTTCCAATTGACAAGGACCTATTTAACACCTCTTTTCCACTGCTTGAAAGGACCTTTGAAAAGGAAAGTAGACCAAACGACAAGTCCAATAAATTCCCATTGATCTATGTCATTACATCATTATACACCACTTTTATTTTAGAGGAACCAATCCATCCTGTGGGAAGCGAATTTCCAGGAAGCTTATTTGTTGAAGAGAGAAACGGCGAATTTTACTGCCCGGTTAAGGGAAATCAAAAGGATAATCCTAATGCAATCTGTCACCTATGCCTGGCCGAGCAGACACCAGACATCTAGGGTGATTTGATGAATATTTGTTTATATGGGTCAGGAAGCAGAAAAATCGATGAGGCATACACTGATGAGGCTTACAGGTTAGGCTGCAGAATGGCCGAGGAAAATCATACGCTGGTCTTCGGTGGAGGCGACACCGGAATGATGGGCGCCTGCATGAGAGGAGTTCATGACAATGGCGGAAAGTCAATTGGTATAGCTCCCGAGTGGATTGGCAACTTTGAACCATTGTGTGACAGTTCTACCGAATTCATCTATGTTGACTCAATGGATGAGAGAAAGGTGGGCTTTTTAGAGAATTCCGACGCATTCATAATCTCTCCCGGAGGAATCGGCACACTGGATGAATTTTTTGAAATAATAACCCTGAAAAAGCTTAAGCAACACGACAAGCCGATAATCGTTTTCAACATTGACCATTTCTTTGACAAGATGATTGAAATGATTGATGAAATGGGTAAAAAAGGATTTCTATACAAGCAGGAAGAACTGTTTAAGGTTACAAACACCATTGACGGGATTTTTGAGATTTTAGAAGGGGATTGAAATGATTAGTGATAGTGATGCACTGAAAATAGCTGAAAAAATAGAAGACGCAGACAACATCGACATCAAAATGACAATCGAAAAGGCAGCGACAGCAGGATATCTCGGTGAAAAGCACTTCTACTGTACAGTCATTGAAGAGGGAGGGCTGACACACATCGTTCCTGAAATCTTCGGCGACATGAACAAGTCCATGCCTCTGGACAACCTGTACTTTGACATCATCTCAAAGGCCCTTGACCATGAGGGAATCTACATCTCACTGGCTTACTGCGCATCAAATCTGTTTATCCCGGATGATAAGTGCAGTGAAATAATCGAATACGATGATTATGACCTTGATGAGGATGAATATGAATATATGGTGGAATATGCTCTAATCACCGCCGATGAGATTAAAAAATTCAGGGTTTATGCCGAAGAGGGCATCGCAAGTCCCGGCCGTACCGATGACGTGGGTCTTATGGTCAACATCATTGATGGACATTATAAGGCTTATTTTGCGCTAAGGTCAACTGACCAGTGCATGTCCAGTTTCAGGGTTCTTCCATTTGGAATGGACTATCAAAAAGAACATCCATTGTCACTGAAAAACCCGATAAACAAGATTTTGATTGAAATGATTGGCAAAACCCTTGTTTTAAAGAATGAGTAAAAATAATAGTAAAAAAAAGAAATTAAAGAAATAAAGGATTTATTTCTTAATTGAGTTTATTGCGCTTTGTGCACCTTGTTTTACGAAACCGCTTTCATCGTCAAGCAATTTTTCAAGTGCCGGAATGGCTTTTTCATCACCAAGGTTTCCGAGTGCCCATGCAGCTGCTCCCCTTACTCTCCAGTCTTCATCGTCTAAAGTTTCAATTAATGGATCAACGGCAGGTTCGCCCATACGGGATAATGCGGTGGATGCTTCTCTTCTTACCAATTTGTTATTGTCGTGTAGGGTGTCAACTAAAGCAGGAATGGCTTTAGGGTCATTTATTGCACCCAATAATGTAGCAGCATGTAATCTAATACTTTTTTTCCTGCTGGATAATGCATCAATTAATGGATCAAGTGCTTCATCAGCCCTTAATTCTAATTCACCAACTGCATCTTCAACAACAAAGTCATCTTTATCATTTAATAATTCGATTAATTCATCAATGCTTCTTTCCATTTTAATCCCTCACAAATTCAATAAGGATATAACCTTATTTATGTAATTAATATAATATTAACTTTCTACATATAAAAGTATTTCGATACCATACGAACAAAATTTGAAATCAAAAACAAAATTGCATATATACATGAATGTCAAATAATTAATATACGAAAATTTTAAGGTAATTAAATGTATAATCTTGCAATAATAAGTGGAGACGGAATAGGTCAAGAAGTAATGTCAGCCTGTGAATACCTGCTTGACAAGCTAGATTTGGAATTCAGTTTTGAATATGGTGAAGCAGGCTTTGAATGTTTCAACAATAACGGGACCACATTGCCTGAAGAGACAATCAGAATAGCCAATAAGAGTGATGCAGTGCTTTTCGGAGCATCAACATCAACACCCGGCGAACCAAGTCCGATTATAAATCTGAGAAAGGCGCTAAACGTATATGCGAACATAAGGCCGATAAAATCCTATAAGGGAGTGAACTGCATACATGACGACATTGATTTTGTCATAGTGCGCGAAAACACAGAAGGCCTATATTCACAAAACGAATACGGCGACTGCGACAAGATGATAGCGGAAAGAGTGATTACAAGACATGCCTCCGAGAGAATCTCAAAAGCTGCATTTAACCTATGCATCAAAAGAGGCCAAAGCAAGGTCACATGCGTTCACAAAAGCAATGTTCTGAAAAAAACAGACGGAGTATTCACGGAAAGTTTCTACAAAGTTGCAAAAGATTACCCTCAAATCCAGACCGAGGACTATTATGTGGATGCGATGGCGATGTATTTAATTACCCAACCACAAAATTTCGATGTCATAGTGTCAACCAACCTCTTTGGGGACATATTATCTGATGAAAGTGCCGGACTCGTTGGAGGACTCGGATTAGCACCTTCCGGAAATATCGGCGATCATAACGGTTTATTTGAACCTGTACACGGTTCAGCTCCGGACATTGCAGGCAAGAATATTGCAAATCCATGTTCAATGATACTTTCCGCCGCAATGATGCTCGATTATCTGGGAGAATGGGAGATTTCAAACAACATCAGAAATTCAGTCGAAAAGGTCATTGCAGACTGCAAGATTAGAACCCCCGACCTTGGAGGGGATGCAAGTACCATGGAAGTTACCAAAGCCATCGTTAAGGAGTTAATTTAAATGCTAAACATTACCACTTTTTTAGATGCGAATTCAAAAAGATTGGATAAGAACGTATTATACAACCCAACAACCGGGGCTAAATACAATTCCGAAGAGCTCCTATCAATAGTTTCCGAAATCGCAAGACAATTGAAAGATTTGGGAATAAACAAAGGAGACCGTGTTTTAATATACCTGAAAAACTCAGAGGAATACCTATTATCACTTTTTGCAATCTGGAGAATAGGTGCAATAGCCATTCCGACAAATAGGGTAATGACAGTTAGCGAACTCGAATACATCATTGACGACGCAAAAGCAATATTGATGATAACCGATGATGAAGCCCCAACCCTTGATATTGGCACTTACATACCAAAAAATATTTCCCAATACAAGAACTGTGAAGTGTTGCCTGCTGAGAATACCGATTGGGATGACTTATGCCAGCTCCAATACACTTCAGGAACAACCGGAAAGCCAAAAGGAGCTATGCTAACCCATGGAAACTATTTCACAGCAATACACAATGAATGTGATGTTCTGACCCTAAAACAGGATGACGTGTTCCTTGGCATTTATCCGATGGCTCACGTTGGACTGTCATGGGCAATAGCCGCACTCAGGGCCGCTGCCTATTACATTTTAATCGAACAGTTTAATTTGGATGAATACCTGGACTTATGTGAAAACGAAAAAGTGACTGTTTTGACAGGAATGCCCCCAGTGATACATTCCCTAACCACAATCAATGCCCAAAAACAATTGAAAACAGTCCGTGAAATCATTTCCGGTGGAGGACCACTGCATAAGAAGATATGGAAGGATTTCCACCAAACATATAGAATTCCGATTATCAACGCTTATGGATTATCCGAAACAATCGTGATAGGAACCGGAACAGTCATAAGGCCTGAAGACTATCGTGAAGCGGATCGTTTTGAAAGTGTCGGCCATCCGGTTTGCTTTTCAGAAGTGAAAATCGTTGATGAGGATGACTCCAACAAGACATTGCCTGAATATGAACAGGGTGAAATTGCACTTAGAGGCCCTGCAGTTGCAAAAGGATATTGGGGCAATGAGGAAAAAACCAAATCAGCATTTCTAGATGACGGATGGTTTTTAACAGGAGATATCGGATATCTTGATGAGGATAACCGTTTATTCATCACTGACAGGAAAAAGGACATGATAGTGATGAGCGGATGGAAAATCTATCCAACAGAAGTGGAAGAGGTCCTAATAAAATATCCTGCAGTTAAGGAAATAGCTATTTTTAGTATCAATGATTGCCACAGGGGAGAAATACCTGTTGCTGCAGTCGTTTGGGAAAATGAGTCTGACGATGAGGGATTAATCAGTTATGCCCGTGAGAATCTCTCAAGATACAAGGTTCCGAAAAAGATATTTGCTCTTGATGAACTTCCAAGGGTGAATGGCTGGAAATTGCTTAGAAGAGAATTGAGAACCATGTTTAAAATCTAAAAAAAGTAAAATTTAGAATAAAGATTAATAATCTCTATTCAAAAATCATTGTTCCAATTCCATCAGTTGTGAAGATTTCTAAAAGCAATGAGTGTTTTTTACGTCCGTCAATAATGTGACATGACTTAACACCGTTTTCGATAGCTTTAACACAGGTTTCTATTTTTGGAATCATTCCGCCTGAAATAACGCCATCTTCAATTAGTTTTGGAACTTCTGAAATACGGATTTTTTGAATCAGGGAATCAGGATCGTTAGGATCTCTTAAAACGCCTGGAACGTCTGTCAATATGATTAATTTTTCAGCATCGATTGCACTTGCAACCTCACCCGCAGCAGTATCCGCATTTAGATTCAGACTGTTTCCATCCTCATCGATACCTACAGGAGATATCACTGGAATGTAATCATTCTCAATGAACATTTCAAGCAGGTCGGTATTTACACAGTCGACTTCTCCAACAAGCCCCAAATCAACAATTTCCTCATCGATTTTACTTGCTCCTTTTTTATGTGCAAATATTAGGCTGGAGTCCTTTCCGGATAGGCTTATTGCCTCACCATCATGTTTAATGAGTTCTGATACGATTTCTGTAGATATTTTACCAACCAATACCATTTCAATGATTTCCATGGTTTCTTCATCTGTCACTCTCAATCCTTTGATGAATTTTGGTTCTTTTCCTAGCTTATCCATTGATCTTGAAATTTCTGGACCTCCACCATGTACGATTAATGGTTTCATTCCTACATATTTGAGTAATACTGTATCGCGAGCTGTGGAGGACTTCGCTTCATCATCTACCATCGCGTGTCCGCCATATTTAATTAAAATCTTTTTATCATGAAACTTTTTAATGTATGGTAAAGCTTCAATTAAAACATCAATATCTTTCATTTTATCACTACAATTAATATTTAATTTAATTGTTTATAAGTGTTTAAGTAAAAAATCCATTGCTATACAATTTAAATATCTTTAAAATATAATCATTATTATGTCTGAGATGAATGAAATTAAAAATTACTTGATGAGCTTGGGCGCCAGCAAGGTCGGTTTTGCAGATATTGACGGGCTGGCCAGTGATTTGATAGATTTACCCAATGGAATCAGTCTTGTTTTAAAGCTTCCAAGGGAGACCATCGAATATCTTTATGAGGAGGATTATGAGGCCTACTGGAAGTCTTTTCACTACCAGATAGGACAATTGACCAAAATATCCCATAAAGGTGAAAGATACATTAAGGATTTGGGTTACAATGCATTTGCCCTCACAATGAAACGGAACGAATGCGACATGGAAAAATTGCTCAGCATACTTCCGTATAAGACCATTGCCACCAAGTCAGGGCTTGGCTGGATTGGCAGGTCCGCACTATTTGTTACACCGGAATACGGGTCTGCGGTTGCCCTCGGAGCCATCCTAACCGACATGCCTCTTGAATTCGGAACCCCAATTACCGATTCAGAGTGTGATGATTGCACAAATTGCCAGGACGCATGTCCGGTAAATGCGATAAACCCTCAAAAATGGAACGACCGGTTAAATCGTGAGGACCTCATAGACATTGAGACCTGTGCTGAGTATATAATCGACCAGTATAAGGCGGGCCTTGGCTGCACAAAATGCATGAGCGAGTGCAAGCTCACTCAAAAATATCTAAAAAATGAGTAAATGAGCATTTAGATGCCCATTTTAAATTTGAATCTGTATTCCTGATTGACGATTTCCATTCCTTCAAATGATCCGTCTAAAATTTCTGCCACTTTCTGCAAGTCACTTGCGGTTATTTCACTACCGTTTGCGATTGGTGAGAAAAAGGTAATCTCATCATCGGTTATTAGGTAGTTTAGAAGTTTTGTGTTTTCTTTTTGGTATTTTTCGACAATTTCTAAGATTTTTTCTTCAGTTTCTTTATCTAAGTTTGCCATAATATCACCTTAAAAAATACTTAATCATGGAAGTATTTAAATTTTTTCAATTGAATCTACATATTAACAGTTAAGAAATAACTTTATTGTCATTGAATGAATAATATTAAAAAATTGGTTCAATAAAACATTGACAATTACACTAAAGTATAAAATAATTAATGAGAATTGTTATTTAAAAGAAGAAAAATTCCTGTCAAGAAACTCCACACAATCAATGGGTAAACCGAAAGCCTCTCATAGACTGGCATGTAGATGCTGCCCATGCTGAAAAACATAATCCAAAATGCGGCCAGACCGATTATCCCCAAAATCAGTGTGGCCTTTTGATATTTTCCAAAATCCTCCATGGATCTTGAAATCAGCACCAGGAGAATGTTACCTCCCAGAATTGCCATAACTGCACCCATTGCATGATAACCGAGGGTTAATGGGTTTCCGCCATGAATCAAACCAACGACAATGACCCCAATAGAGGTTATAAATGTAAAAATAGAAATTATAATGTTATTTTTGACAATGAAATCTTTAAATTTGTAGAAAACAGCAAAAAGCAATGCCAATCCTATCAGGATAAATGCGGAATTCATTAGCCAAAACAGTGGTGAGTTGCCGTTGGGAATTCCCAGTTCTGAAATGGTGTGGAAAACATAAGTATTGAAAATGGAAGCGTTGAAAAAAGTTGCGGAAATGGCTTCAGCTATGAGATAGTACAGACTACCTATCAAAAGGACTATTCCTGCAACTTTGGGCTTCATTATTGTATACCGAATTTCTTATTGAAGAACTTCTCCCTGACGTCAAAGTTCAACTCCTCAATGTCAGCGCCGTCGAGAGCTCTTCTCAATAATTTAAAACAGGTCTTCTTAGGAACTGTTGTGTTTTTGATATGGGACTTGTTCCAGATGTTGTCAAACCTTTTCTTTAAACTGCCCATTTTCAGTTTTTCCAAAACATTTCTTAAATTGATGATGTTTGCCTCATCAATTATAACATAGGACGCATATTCCTCTGAGGTTAATGATATAGGATTCAATCCAAGTATGAAATGCTGCAGGTCATAATCAAGGAATGATTCATAATCGCCGTCATAGGCAAAAACATGTGCCTTTGCGGACAATGCGAGCCTGAAGACTACAAACTGATTGTTGACCAATGCCCTTGAGATGATTTCATCACAGAAATTGTGGGCGGTCTGAATCATGCCTTCGCTTGATCCTTCCACAAAGGTTTCAAAATCAGTGAAACGGAACTGGACGAGAGCAAACATGTAAAGGTCTATCCATTCATTTTCCTTTAAAAATTCAAGAGCCTTATCGGTTAACTCCAGATTGTCATAGGATTTGTCAGCGCTAGCGGATATGTCCAAATTGCTTGCATCTTTTACTTCCTTCAATAGAGGCAAGACCCTTTCCACCAATTCCTGTTTTTTTCCTGAAACCTTTAAACCGTTTTCCCTCAATATGTCCTTTAGCTCGGAAACGATATATTTCTTGGAAATATACTCTGCAGTTATTTCAACATTGGCGGTTACATCCACATCCCCTTTGAGATAGCCCTCATCAACCAAATAGTTAATGCATTCTTCAGCTGATGAGAAAGTTCCGAATTGACCTTCGTTTAAAATATCCTCAAGTTCATAACCGTTGTTTAAAAAATTTAAAACATTGAATACTTCTAATTTTTGTTCACTCACTTAAACACCTTTTTAAAATTCATTTGCAATATTGTGAAATTGCCAAATGCAATAAATAAAATTGAAATATATTGGAATAATATTTATGCCAATCTCAAATATTATTATTTTATATTTTAGTTAATTTAATATTTTGCTTATATCAATTGTTAAAATCTGGAAAAAAGAGAAAAATATTATGGATTGCACGCTTCATCGGCCGCACCCATAACAACACTAACCTCATCGGATAAGTTGATTTCGGAAATTCTCTTATCGGAGTCATACTTGGCAGTGTAATATGCCTGTGCAAAATTCATTGTAACAAATATTACCTCTTTGAAATCAATTATGAAATCATCCTTTGGAATCTTATTCAAAATATCGATTAATTCTGTTGCATCTTCACTGGATTCTAAATGAGAGCCGAATTCCGCTCCTAAATTAATCATCATAATTAACACCTAATATTAATATTTAAAATTCAACATATATTAAAATATATGAAGTGCCCTTATTGTGAGCGGGAATTGGTTAAGGTATTTCATGGAAAGCCTAACGAAGAGCTTGCCATTGAATCCCTGGACAATCCTGTAATAATCGGAAACTGTTGCAGCAGCGAGTACAATTATTATTGTGAAAATTGCGATGAATTTTTCAATTTATAACCCTTAAACCCTATTTTTCATACACAATCAATTAAACATTGAAAATGAAAAATTCATATCTCCTTTTAAAATTGATTTAAACGATGAATATTGCTTTAATTTATAACTAACCATTTTATAAACAATTAATACCAATATACAAAATACAAATTAAATTTTAGAAGGTTAAAAGTATGAATGAAGAATATTTAGAATTAAGAAAAGAACTGATTAGGAAAACGTTCAAGGACAAAAGAAAGATTAAATGCCGCACACCCGAAGACGTAAGGATGCTTGACGATGATGTGTATCCTGGTGGCGAGATTTTCACAACCGAAGATGGGGAGTTCATAGATCTGGAATTCCAAATAAATGACTTTGATGAGGTTGAACTGGCCAAATATGTCGGATTTGCAGAAAGTTTATATGAAAAACACCACAAGAAAATTTCAATCTACATAATATGTCCAAAAAACATTGACGTTTACGTCAAGGAGTTGCCCATCAAGTCAAAGGCAGATTTCACAATCAAGCTGTACTGCTCACAGGAGGATCCGTGCAGGATAATCCTCGACATAATAAATGAGAAAATAAAATCAAAACAGCCACTTGACAGTGAGGATATAAGAATCGTTGAAATGCTTCCTGAAATGTGTGAAAAAAAGGACAGGATGTATTATAGAGTGGAATCACTGAAAATACTCAATAGATATGTAACCTGATTATTTGTTCCATTTAAGGATGGTTTTTCCAAACTGTGAAATATAATCCTTATCGAATGCCTCTTTCAAGTCATTCAATGAGTTTATTTCACAAACGTTTGTAATGAGCTTCTCTAGATTTTCAAACAATTGAGGATTTTGTTTGAGGGTCTCGACAACACCAATGAAATCTTCCCTTTCGGATCGGCTGTTTCCCTGGATTGTCAATCCCTTCTCCAGCACCATACGAGTATTGATTGGTATCGGATATTCGCTGACGCCAAAGAGGTTTATTGTTCCTTGCGGATTGATCAGATCAATGATTTGCTCAATGGCTGACTGTGATGCGCTTGAACCAACGCATTCAAAAGCATGATCTATTTTCAAATCATCAGGAACGTTATGAATCTGGTAAATCTCATCTGCAAATGAGAACAGGTTTAGGTTTTCCAGATGCTTTCCGAATGCGATTATTCTGGATTCCGGGAATTTCTCCTTTAAAAGCAATGTGGTGATGAAACCTAGGTTTCCATCTCCCCAAACGCCTAATGTGTCCTTTGGAGTTATTGCAATTTCTGAGAACTTTGAAATGCCCTGGTAAGCAACGGAAATCAATTCAATGAATGCTGACACGTAAGGGTCGAAGTCCTCAGGAATCATGACAACCCTGTCAGAGTCCAGCTTAATCAAATCGGATGTGAATCCATCGAAACCGCTTCCCCTGAATTTTGACTTGTATGAATAATTTGCCCTGCAAACGTCATCTCCTGTTGGGGTGTTTGGAATCATAACAACCTTATCACCGGCCTTGAACTCTCCTGAGTCGTCATGGATGACCTCACCGATTCCCTCATGTATCAATGCCATTGGCAGTTTCCTTTCGAGAACCTCAGCTGGCCTTGAGCCCTGATAATACCTTTGGTCCGCTTGGCAGATTGACAGGTATAATGGCCTTACTATGACACCATCCAAATCAATTTCATCAATTGACTCCTCGAAGAATTTGGGAGATTTCAGTCTGTATACGATATTAATCATTTTTATCCTCAAGTATTGTATTTGCTAACTTCAAGTCATAGGGGTATGTAATCTTGATATTTGTGACTTCACCATTGACTAGATATACATCCTCATCTTTAAGTGTGAAGATTTTGCATGCATCTGTCAGTATACTGGCTTCAGCTTCTGTTAAACTATTGATTAAATTGAAAAGTTTCTTTATATTGAAGCTCTGTGGAGTTTGGCCTTGATAATAATAATCCCTCACGGGGATGCTTTCGATTGTTGTGCCATTGACGCTTTCAACAATAGTATCTGTTGCGGGAATGACAGTGTCGCATGCCCCATATCTTCTTGCAGCTTCAATATTGTCCTTAATGATTCTATGGGTGACGAATGGACGTACGGAGTCATGTGTGAGAATTATTGAATCATCATCGATTCCAAAATTTTCTTCAATATACTTGATACTGTTCATCAATGTGTCGTTTCTGGTCTGTCCACCTTCAATGACAATGATGTCATCGTTTTTGCCAATGTACTGTTCAATCAAACTATTAGTATGATTTATAAAGTTTTTAGGTGTTAATACAATAGTTTTATCAATATCTTCATTAATAACAAATTTTTCAATTGTATGAATTATAACAGGCTTGTTTCCTAAGGTTAAAAACTGTTTAGGAGTGTCGGTTCCACCCATTCTTGAACCAATTCCGCCTGCCAATATTGCTGCAAAAATCATTTAAAATTACTCCTTTTAAAAATGTGATGTTGAAAATCACAATATCTTAATTATAATAATAATTTTAAAAAAATAGTATTTAATTATTTTCAAAAAAATGGATTAATTGGGAACGGAAATATTCCCATTAACAAAAAAAGCTAATTTTTCTCAAACATGATTAGATAGTGAGACTTGCCCTCAGGGATATCCTCACCGATTTCCTCATTGAGGTAAATCTTCTTTAATCCATGCTTACAGAAAAGCTCTTCAAGATCCTCTGGAGAAGACCTCATCTTGGTTGGGGGACCATTAGGCACATCCCATGCCTTATAATCCATGATAGCTATCTTACCATCATCAGAGACAATTCTTGCAAGTTCACTGACCGCTTCATCGAGTTTTCTTGAAGCCTTGAATCCATGGAAAACATTGACAAGCAAGACCACATCAATTGAGGCGTCTTCCACACCAGGAATGCCTTCAGTGATGTCCGCTTCAATATTTATCAAGTTTTCAACATTGTTTTCCTTTTTGTAGGTTTCCATATCTTCAATAGAGGCATCATAGATGTCCACTGCATAAACAGTTCCCTTATGATTGTAGTCTTCTAAAACCTTAATTGCATTATGGCCATCTCCACATCCTGCATCCATAAAGGTTTCATCACCTTTCAAATTTAATTCCTGAATAATCTCATCAGAATCCAGGAAATTTGCACTTGAAAATCCATGAGCCCTATGTCCATTTTCTGGCATCATCATAATTTCACCTAATATTAATATATTAAAAAAATAGTATTTAAGAATTATCAATATGAAAAAACGTATATAACAGTTAAAAATAGTTGAAAATAAGAAAAAAAAGTTATAAGAGGATTATTTTTTCCAAGTTTGTTTAACTCCTCTTCCTCTTTTACTACCAGGTTTAGTATAACTTCTTTTTTGTCTGGTTCTTCTGTTAGTTCCTTTTACTTTTGCCATATTTTCCCCTCCTTAAAATTTTATCATTACAAAATTAGAATTAAATCTATAACAAAAAAATATTTGTTTTAAAGATATTTAAAGTTTTTCTTTAAGTGGTGTATTCAGCATTGATTTTTACATAATCATATGTTAAATCACAACCCCAAGCGGTAGCCTGACCCTCACCCAAATGCATGTCGATATTGACAATGACATTTTTGGACTGCATAATCTTTTCGGCCCTTTTGAGGTACGGAGTGTCCTCAAACGCCAGGATTTCACCATCCTTAACCAGGTCAACCTCATCCTCATCGTCTGCAATGGCTATTGTGACAATATCCGGATTCAAGTCGCAACCTGAGTATCCGATAGCTGAGACGATTCTTCCCCAATTCGGATCTCCTCCAAACACGGCAGACTTAAACAGGCTTGAAGATATGATTGATTTGGATGCAAGACGGGCATCTTCTAAAGATTTGGCACCATAAACATTTGCTTCAATGAATTTTGTGGCTCCCTCACCGTCACGTGCCATCTTTTTGGCCAGGTCAATGCATAAGTAGTTCAAGGCTTCCTGGAAATTGGAATCCAATTCGCCATCCCTGACAACTTCAACGCCTGACGCTCCATTGGCCATCATAAGACATGTGTCGTTGGTACTTTCGTCACCATCGACGACAATCATGTTGAAACTGATGTCAGCTGACTTTTTTAACGCCTTGTTTATATCATCAGAAGGAATAAGTGCATCTGTTACAATAAAAGACAGCATTGTACCCATATTCGGTGCAATCATGCCGCTTCCCTTTGTGATTCCAGCTATCCTGACCTTTTCACCACTTGTCAAGGTCACCTCAACGGCACATTCCTTTGGAAAAGTGTCGGTTGTCATGATTGCCCTTGCAGCGGCCAATGAATTTTCAGGACCGTTTCCAAGTTTTGACAATGATTCGTAAGCCACCTTGGAAATGATGTCTATAGGCATCTCACGACCGATAACCCCGGTTGAAGAAATTGCTATTTCATCGGAAGGTATCTTCAAATCCTTGGATACCAAATTGACCAATGTTTCGCAATCTTTTATGCCCTGTTGGCCAGTGAAGCAGTTAGCGTTACCGCTGTTTACAAAGACAGCGGAAATAATTCCTTTCTTTAAAACATTCTTTGTATATTTAACAGGAGCTGCCACAACTTTGTTTGAAGTAAAAACAGCGGAAGCTGTACTGTTAGGTGATACAATAATTGTCACACCATATTTTCCTTCACGAGCCCCTGACACCTTAAGATTTTCTATAACAGAAAATCCTCCATCAAGATCTTTAATAAAGTTCATAAGAATCACAAAAAGTTATTGAGTAGTATTTCCATGCGGAATATCAAACTGAGTCTGATTTTGGTTATAATCTATAGCATCAGCTGATTTGTCATAATAAACATCTTCTGTATCATTTAAATCAGAAGTCATCTCCTTAGTGACATTTACAAAATGAGGGCCTTCATCGACATGGTTATCTTCAAAACTCAATGAAACGCCGATTCCGGCTCCAATAACAAATGCCACTAAAGCAATAATCATTAAAAAAACAAGTTTGCCATTAGTTTTCTTTGGTTTGCGATTATGAGGATTTCTAGGATAATGATTATCATTCCTTCTGGACATTAATTGACGATTGCCTCTTTTAATTCGTCTGGAATTGTTCTGTCGACCATTTCCAGCCCTTAAAACTCTCTTATCGTCTTTTTTTCGTCTCATGTTTTTTCTCTTTTTAATTTAATTAAGCAACCAAAGCATAAACAAGAGCCAATATGACTCCAATAAAGCTAAACATACCTAAACCTACAATTGACATCAGATATGCAAATATGAATACAAATGCAAATACTCCAATCAATTTAGGCTTTTCATTTTCTACCAAGTTAATTAATGTTCTAGTGAATTCACTAGGAATGTTATAAGCATACAAACCATTGGCCAATTCAAAAATAACCAATGACAATGGGGCGGCAGCGTCTATATCATCAACCATTTGGGCTCGCTCACCGGCTTCCCTTCTACTTCTGCCGATACCGGCTCTGATTTTGGCACCGTTATCCAATGCAAACCATGCAGCATCCAATCCTGCACGAATGGCCAAGTCTTTTGATGGGAATTTAGCAATGAAATCATCTCCACCTTCACGGTATCCTTCGAGTTCACCTTCACATTCTGTTTCGATGAAATTCTTAATTCCGTTCATCAGCTCAACAAGTTGGGTTCTTCCATTCTTGTCAATGAATTTTGTAGAATCAATCAAATCAATGAACAGGTAATTTTCCAAGTCGACAGGCCTTGATTCACGAAGCAAAAATGGTGAATCGAACACCAGTGCATATTCACCGCCTAATTTAGTGAATGCAATGCCTGGAAAACTTCCAACACTTTGAGTGTAGTGAATAGCTCTTTCGATTGAAGCCGCTCCGGTCATTCCTACAGCGGATATGACTTGAACGCCTTCGGACAAACCGATACCGATCAATTCTATTGCCACCCTTATCGCATCGTTTTTGCTCAGCATCTTTGCAACGAGCTCAGTGGCTGTTTTTTCTACAATTTCTCCTTTTTCGGTTTGGATGATTTTTACGAAGATATCAATTAAACGTGAAGGGTGTGGAAGTTCAATGTAAAAATAACGGTCACTTCCCATGATAATGTTACTTACTAATGCATATTCCTCAATCTTATTTTCAGCCGCTTTCAATTCATGGAATGTATAATCCTTTGGAAGGTTTTCGGCACCGACATCCCTAATCAAATTTTGCAGGATGGTATCTGAAGTGATTTCCGCTTTTTTAATCTCAAATAAGATAGTTTGAGTGTAGTTGAACAACTCTACATACTCTGTCTCAAGAGAGTTTGTTGGAAAAAACTTTGTTCCAACCGCAATTGGATTGAGTTTGGTTGTGAGCCTAATAAATGACTTGGTTAAAGCGTTAGCCATCCAGGTCTCCTCCCTTCTCAAGTTCTATTTCAAATTCACCAGGTTTTTCCAGAAGCATATCCGGCTTTACAGATACAAATGGGAATTTCCATGACCCGAGCCTTCCGGCAATTGTACTTGCGATATTTCTGGAATTACGTTTGATGAACACCTCATCATGTTCACTGACGCGAACCAATATGTTGTATGGAGCCGCCTGAGTCACTTCATCAGCCAATAGAATATTCAATTCAAAGGTTCCCGGTTTGGTGAACAGGTCATTACGTACAGCGATTAAAGGCTTTTTCTCAAGACCTAACCTGTCCGCAACGGTGACTGAAATGTTACCTGCATTCTTTACGGCAATCTTATAGTCTTTAGGATGTACTAATACAAAAATCACATATGGAGCCGCAATTTCAACGTCATCAACCATTTCGACAATCTTGTTGAACATTGGTATTTTTGCAAAAATGTTTTCAAGCTTGGATTCGGTATTGTTTTCATTGTCAATACGAATGATGGCTTGTTTTGCAATGTTCAATGGGGAAATTTCCAATCCTTCCTTACCGGTGTAGATTTCCCATTTCTTGAAGTTCAATTCCTTGATTATCTCATCACAGATATGTTGAAGGATGTTTTTGTCTTTTTTCGGTTTTTTCGGTTTACCAAATGTGAGTCTGTTGTTATCTATAATAAATGGAATTCTCATGGAAGCTATGTTTCTAAATTCAGCAGCATAATCTCTGAATTTGTCATTTGACAATACTTTAGCTTTTTCACGAGTAGCAATATCTAAAATAAAATGATCTGCATCGTTACCTGCTGGAACCTCTTCTACATTTTCACTTTCCAACAATTTTAGGAACTGTTCCTTATCATCAATTTCATGACGTAGTGATGCATCGGCAATAATTACAAATTCATCTTCACTTTCTTCTAATGCTTTTACAGCAGCAAGAATGTTTGACATTTGGGGTTCTCCCCTTTCATTTTTGACATGATGAGCCACATTAGAAGCATCTACGACCACTTTCATAATATCACCTAAAATTAATAATTTAGTTCAGTATATTATATTTATCCTATTCCATATTTAAATGTACTTTATAATTCATTACGTGGATATTTTCCAAATAGGAATTTTTCACCGTTTACTTCATTCAGGAATATTTCAATTTCGGTGTCTGTAATGTTATAAACGTTATATGAGTTTTTATTTCTTCCCCTTAGCTTAGTTGAGCACAATGATCCTGCATTGACAATCAGTGTGTCATTGATTTTCCAGATGTTTGAGACGTGCTTGTGCCCGGACAGCACCAGGTCAACCTCATGTGTTGTCAGGGTCTTTAGAATGTCTCCTGCATCTGACAGGACATTGCGTTCCCTGCCTGTTTGAGGGATTGGGACCACATGATGATGCAGTGCCACAATGGTAAAGTTTTCATTAATTACACATTCATCCAACTGATGTTCCAGCCACATGTGTTGGGGATTTCCAATGTGTCCTCTGCTCTCATCCGGAGAACTGCTGTCCAATCCTATGACTGTGAATTCCTCATCCATTGTCAGTTTCCAGCTTCTCTCACCGATTATCTCCTCAAAGGTTTGGTAACCTATATTGCGGGAATCATGGTTTCCGGGAATTGCAAATAATGGCGCCTCAAACATTTCAAGGTATTTTTTGGCCTGTTCAAATTCCACAAGATACCCGTTGTTTGTAATGTCCCCGGTTAAAATAATCATGTCAGGTTCAAGATTATTTATTTCGGTGATGGCATCCATCAGTATTCCTTCATCAAATTCTGATTTGGAAACGTGCAAATCAGAGATGTGTGCAATCAAAGTCATGTTATCTATTGATTTAATTTCATTATCGCTTCTGCAAGGTCCCCTTTACATTCCTCAAGGGCAGCTCTTGCTTCCTCTTCAGACACATTGGCTGTATTTGCAACCATTTCAACGTCCTCATCAGGAATTTCAATTTCGTATTCCAATTCGACTTCACGGGCCTTACCGTCCACTTGGTAGGTTTCTTGGCCCATTACATTCATTAAACTTACACTAGGATTATCAATGATTAGCTCTTTATCTTCAAAACGGATAATTACTTCCTTAACCCCTTCAAGGTCTTCCATTTTCATACCCATTTTTTTCATTTGTCTTTCCATTTGCTTCATTTGCTTTTTGTTCATACCAGGTATCATTTTTAAAACCCTCAATATAATTTAACTATTTATAAATATATCATTAATGTTATTAAATATTTAACTTAATCGGTGAATCCATAGATTTCGGTTTCGAAAGTCTTGGCAACATCCTTTAGAACTTCAGGAATATTGATCTGCTGCGGGCATTCCTCGATGCAGTTTTCACATTCGATGCAATCAGAAGCGATTCCTACGCCGTCCAGTTTGGTATAGTTCAGGTACGCGTTTCCGAATTGTGTCCACTCGTCCGTTTCTAAAAGCTTATGCTTGTTGTACAAATCGAATATTTTTGCAATGTCAATGTCCTCCGGACAAGTGTCAACACAGTACCTGCATTTTGTGCAGTCCACTGTGATGTTGCTGTTGATTATTTCGGAAACCTGGGAGATTATTTCCATTTCCTCATCGTTCAATGGGTCCGTATCGTTGAATTCCTGGATATTGCTTTCGAGCTGCTCCAGGTTGCTTGCGCCTGTCAATACAACCTCAACATCTTCAATATTGGCCACAAATCTCATTGCCCATGAAACGACTGACCTGTCCGGATTATAGTCCTTCATTATCTTTTCAGCCTCTTCAGGCACATCCGCCAAAAATCCTCCTTTGTAAGGTTCCATAATCATTACTTGCTTATTGTATTTTCTTGCAACCTCCAGACATTTCCTTGATTCGATTCCTTCATCTTCCCAGTCAAGGTAGTTTATCTGAAGGAGGACAAATTCAAGTTCAGGATGTTCGAATAATATTTCCTCCAGGAATTCTGCATTTCCATGAGTGGAGATTCCTATATGCTTGATGTAACCTTCTTCCTTTTTCTTTTGAATGAAAGAGTATAAATCAACGTTTTTCCAAGCGTTTTCAGTGAAACCGCTGACATTGTGGAGCATGTAATAGTCAATGTAGTCCACGCCACAGTTTTCAAGCTGCTGTGCAAAAATCGGCTCCAACTGTGATTCCTCAGTAATCACAAACAATGGCAGCTTGGTTGCTATCTTAAATGATTCGCGAGGATATCTTTCAACGACGCATTTTCTGAATGCTGCCTCACCGACACCTTCATGGTAGACAAATGCTGTGTCAAAGTAGTCGAAACCCGCATCCATGTATGCGTCAACCATCTTGTTTACCTCTTCATAATCAATGCTAGTTTGATCGTTCTCATCCATTAATGGAAGTCTCATTAAACCCATACCTAATTTTGACATAATTTTCACTCTCTTATTTTGCCCCAATGACCCTATTGACATATGGGACTTTATCTAAAATATACATGGTTATCATTGAACTTAAAACAATTAACAGGAATACAATTATAAAATTACTGTAAAACCCTGTGTATGGTATAATTTTTACATAAATGCATAAGAATAATCCTTGAATCAAGTAGATTCCATAGCTGTACTTGGCAATGGCAAAAATTATTCCCTTAACCGTTTTTGTCACTTTTTCATTGAAATCGAGATTTATGTTGAACTTATTGAAATTCTTAAACAATAGAAATACACTCATCACCAAGATGGCCAACGGAAATGAGTACCTGTGGAAGATATACATCTCTGAAGCTGATGACAAGTAAGTTAATGCAATTACTGTAGCTATAACTGTGATAATAACCATTGACAATGCAAAATACGGATTGTTCAATATTTTCCTTTCCGTATGCCTCAAATAATATCCTGCAACTGACAATCCAATAGGACTTGTGAAATATGATAGCTTGATTGGAAATGTGGCATTCCAAGTGAAATCAAAAAGGCAGGTAATCAGCCAAAAGGCCAAAAAGTATTCCGCCTCTACAAGTTCGGAATGCAACAGCCACTTGTTGAATATCGGCATAATCAGATATGTTCCCAGAATCATCCAGAAGAACCAGTACGGTGAAAATCCCGGCGAAGTTGCCATGAAAACGCCTTCAAAGAACTCCAATATTGAATTCATATCAAAGCTATTGACGAAGGGGAATCCGAAATAATATGATATTATTACCGCAACGGATCCGGTTACAAGACTCCAGAATAGGAACGGGCCGACGATGCGCGGAATCCTCTTGCCCAGGAAATCCCTAATCGACCAGACCCTTCCTAAAGACAACGCTCCGGCAAGCATCAGGAATAAGGGAACTCCAATTCTAAAGCAGTTTCCGGCAATCTGAGAGAAAATCCATCTTAAGGACGGAATCATGCCGTAGTCCGCCATGACATGTATTCTTGTCACGGCATAAACATGAACAATGATTACCGAAAGAATGGCCAGTGTTCTCAGCGCATCGAAATAGAATATTCTCTTTGATTTTGCAACTGTCATAATTATATCCTTATTAATGTTAATTAACAATCAATAATTAAAAATATATTTAAACAAAGTTAATAATAAGTATTTTTATGAGTATTAATAGATGCAGCTGGGCGGGAGACGATGAAACCTATATCAGATATCATGATGAGGAATGGGGCGTTCCGACCCATGATGATCATGAACTGTTTGAAATGCTGGTTCTGGAATCATTTCAGGCAGGACTGTCCTGGATTACAATCCTTAAAAAGCGTGAAAACTTCAGGAAAGCCTTTGATGACTTTGATGTTGAAAAGGTGGCCTCTTATGATGAAAATAAAATCGAGGAACTTAGGCAAAACAAGGGAATAATCCGCCATAAGGGCAAAATCGCCTCAGCCGTCAACAATGCAGGAATCTTCATTGAAATCCAAAAGGAATTCGGAAGCTTTGACAATTACATTTGGGGGTTCACCGACGGCGAAATCATAAAGGCGGAATTTCTAACCGAATCTGAGTTGTCAAAAAGAATATCAAAGGACCTGAAAAAACGGGGAATGAAGTTTGTTGGCCCAACAATAATCTACTCATATCTGGAGTCAATCGGAATAATCGACAACCATCAAGAGAATTGCTTTAAGTATTAAGTCAATATTGCTTTTAACTGAAAAAATAATAAGTTAAAATCAAAATTAATGATTTAAAATACTTAATTTTAAATATAAAGTTATTTAATGTATTATTATGGATATTGAATACATTAAAAACAATTATATCTTTGAAACCTTAACGGATGCTCATGATTTAAGTGATTTTGAATGCGAATCAGATGATTTGAATGACTTTTTTAAAAACGATGCCCTTAAACAGCAAAAGGAAAAATTGAACCTTACAAAACTAATAATCTGCGATGATGAGATAATCGGCTTTGTGTCCTTGTTAACTGATTCAATGAAACTGAGATTATTACAAGATGAAGTTGAGAAAGAGAAAATCAAAGGAGAATTAAAAGTTTCTGAGAACAATACTATTCCCGCAATTAAAATTGGCAGATTTGCAATTAATAAGAAATATACTAAAAATGGTTTAGGAACGTATTTCCTAAAAAGCATTTTAGCCAATATCCTAAAAATTTCAGAAAATACTGTTGGATTGAGATTTGTATCTGTAGACGGTTATGCATCAGCATTTAATTTTTATGTGACTCACAACAAATTTAAACATTTAAAAAGCGATGAAAAAACACTAAAAAAGATAGAGATTATTAAAAAACAAGACCCCACAAGAACTTTTTATCTTTATTTAGATTTAAAACAATTAGATCTAAATTAAAAATTAAAGTATATAATATTCCTAAAATGGAACAAATCTTTGTGATTTAATATCTTTAGCCAATTCTTTATATTCCTCACTTGGTGAGTCATTCATATTTTTAATTATTTCAATTGCATCCTCACCTTCAATTACTGGTGAAGGACTAATCGGTTTAGCCATTTTATCATAACCTTCCAAAATAGTTTAATTAAGTAATATCAATCAAAATAATATTGATTTTTCTAATTTAAATAATTTTTCTTAGAGATAAAAGCAATTTTACAAAGTGAGAACAATTTTTAAAAATGAGACAATTACTCTTCCAACAAAAGAATGTTCTTAGGATCCACTTTCAAATACTTCGGAATCTCAAATTCGTGCTCGCGCATCTGCTTGTCTAGTTTCCACAGCAATCCATTGGTCAAGGTTATTTGCCATTCAAAAGGCATCTCCAATTTTGATGAATTGGATGCATCCAATGCATTTACATCATCCTTTTGACCAGGATAAATGTCATGTGCCCTTATTCCAATATAAGCAATGTTAGGTGAAACCTTTTCAGACACTTCAAATGTTACATCCCAATCCAATGATTTGACATGATAATCATCGATAATTTCAATTTTGGAGATGTTCTTACATCCGGTAAGCCTTGCAACTTCAACTTTTCCAGGATTTTCAAACAAATCAACGGTTTTTCCCTTTGCGATGATTTTTCCTTTATCCAAAATTATGAGCTCATCACAAAATTGAAATGCCTCATCACGATCATGTGTAACCAAAACGGAAAATCCACTGAATTTGTTAAGGAAATTTGCAAGTTCCCGACGCAACTGCTCTTTTAAAACTGTGTCCATTGCGCTGAAAGGCTCATCCAACAATATCACATCAGGACCGTACGCCATTATGCGTGCCAAGGCCACTCTTTGCTGCTGACCTCCTGACAATTGTCGAGGATATCTTTTCTCCAGTCCTTCAAGATGAAAACGCCTAATCATTTCAGAAACCACATTCTCATCATTATTGGGCAATCCTATGCCCACATTTTCCTCAACGGTCATGTTGGGAAACAGTGCATAATTTTGAAAAAGGTAACCGACGTTTCTCTTTTGAGGCTTTAAGTTAATCTTTTTATCTGAATCGAAATAGACGGTTTTCTCACCTGTTGTCAGACTTACAATGCCATTATCCGGGTCAACAATTCCTGCAATGGACTTCAATGTCATACTCTTTCCGCAACCGGAAGGACCAAGAATTCCCAAACATCCATTTTTCAATTCGAAATCGACATCCAAATCGAATTCATTAAGTTCCTTGTGGATATTTACCTTCAATAGTTTATTCGACATAATCCTCCCCCGTTAATTATCTCCATTGTTTCTCCTTGCGGATAGAAAGGTAGTCCATGATAAAAATGGCTATGAATGATATGAAAACAATGACTATAACATAATCGAACGCAGTTCCCATATTTCCTGCGGCCACTTCCGAATACACTGCCATAGGAAGCGTTCTTGTCTGTCCAGCAATGTTACCTGCAAGCATTGCTGTAGCACCGAATTCACCGAGACCACGAGCATAAGCTAGAATTCCCCCGCTGATGATTCCCGGCAATGCATTTGCAAACAGGACTTTCCAGAAGATTTTCCACTCGGACATCCCCAATGTGCGGCCGGCATCCAAGAGGTTTGAATCTACCTGCTCAAATGCTCCTCTGGCTGAACGGTACATAAGTGGAAAAGACATGACAACTGCCGCAACAACTGTTGCAGGCCATGAAAATGCAATTTTAAATGCAAAAAAGTCTATGAAAAACTTTCCGATTGGTCCTCTGACACCAAAAATGTACAGTAAAAAGAACCCTACAACTGTAGGAGGCAATACTATCGGCAATGTGAAAATGCCGTCGAGCACGATTTTTATTGAGTCATTTTTAATCTTAATGATTCCCCAGGCCACAATCAATCCCACAAAGAATGTTATGAGAATTGATAGGCTTGCCGTTTTCATTGAAATTAAAATAGGTGACCAATCATCCATGTCTTATCTCCATCAATATTCTATACTATTGATTTGAACAATATGATATTAAAATTTATTTAAAAAAAAAAAGTTGTCATGAATAGATTATCTATTCATGAAGTGTGAAACCGTATTCAACAAATATGTCTTTAGCTTCTTGGGTTTGCAAGAAGTCCATGAATGCATTTGTAGCGTCGGTATCGTTAGTGTCTTTAATTGCAGCTATAGGATAGATAACTGGAGTGTCTAAAGCATCTTCCGGTGCTTCACAGATGACTTTAACATCATCAGTGGATTTAGCATCAGTTGCGTACACAATACCGCAGTCAGCGGATCCTTGAGCTACTTGGTTTAATACTGCAGTTACGTCAGTACCTAATGATAATTTGGATTCCACGTCATCCCAAATACCGGTGTTGTTCAATACTTCTTTAGCGTATTGACCAGCAGGTACGGATTCAGGGTCTCCGATAGCGATGTTTCCTTCAACATCCTTCAAGTCATCGAATGAAGAGATGTTTGAATCGGAATCAGCAGGCACGATTAAGACAACTTTGTTTTCCAGGAATTGGAGATTGGTAGCGTTGTCGACAATACCTTCTTCAGCTAAAGCGTTCATTTGTTTGTTAGCTGCAGACATGAATACGTCTGTTTCCAAACCGTTTTCAATTTGGGTTTGTAAGTCCCCACTTGAAGCGTAAGTCGGTGTTACTTTTACACCAGGATATTTTTCTTCAAACATTGGGATTAATTTATCATCAAAAACATTTTTTAAACTAGCTGCTGCAGCTAAATTAACTTCCTGTCCGTCTAAACTGGTATCGGTTGAGTTTCCTCCACTCATGAAGTCAAACCATCCAGCGGAACATGAACCTACGCTAACAACAACTACTGCTAATAAGATAGCAATGAGCAATAATTTTTTCATAGATTTCATTGTTATTCTCCTCTTTAAATATGTCATAAATTCGATGTGAACATTAATTCACATATGTTATAGTCTTTAAATAGCATTATATAAAAGTTTTGTTATGAAAAACATGATTTAAAAATCATATCGAAAATTAAAAAATCGTTCATATATTTTTAATTAAAGTAAAAATAGTTATAAATAAGAATAATGAATAGTATCATATTTCATATCAAAAATGTAAATTTCGAAAGGAACATCATGTCAATTGGAAGTTTTATATACTTATCAGATAATATTAAGAAACAGAGGTGTTAAAATGTCAGATATAGAAAAGGTAAATGATTTACTAACAAGAGCAGAAGTATTCTATCTTGCAACCGTTGACGGAGACAAGCCAAAAGTAAGGCCATTAGGTTTCCATTTGCTCCATGAGGACAAAATATACTTTGGAGTCGGAACATTCAAGGAAGTCTACAAACAAATGGAAGCAAACCCTAATGTGGAAATAACCGCATGGGACGGAGAACACATCTTAAGATACTATGGTGTTGCAGACTTGACTAAAAATCAGGAAGTTGTCGACAAGGCATTTGAACTTATGCCTGAAATTAAAGAGGCATACGAATCAAACGGCTGGGAAATGGGAGTATTCTTCCTTAACAACGCAACAGCAGAAATAAGAAACATGTTTGCAATTGAAGAATCATACGAATTTGAGTATTAAACAGATTTTGCCATCACCATACTAAACATTAAGCTAAAAATAGTAATTGAGAACTATGGATACCAAAAAACTAATCATAATCGCAATCGTGGCAATCATATTAATAGCCGCCGCCATAATACTGGTGACAAACTCAGTGAATTATGAAAGAATTGAAATAACTCCCAATGGGACAAGCATAGAGGTTCCGGCCAACCAAACAAGATACGTCAATGATATCGAAAGCATCAAAATCTGGAAATGGAACGACGGAGTACTGCTCACACATAACAGCCAAGAGAACGGCTATGACATCATCAACCTGACCGGATCAGGCTACAATGCAATGGCAGATTTAATAAAGAATGGTGAAATGGAAAACATTGACGGAATCACATGCTATGTGATAAATGCCGATGAGCTATTGGAAATCCATGTGTTTGATATCATTAAAGTGAATTATAACGGCAAACTCTATTGCATTCCCCTATCCAATGAAACATCTCACGACAACATCATGATTTGCTGCAAGGACAAGGACATTGCAGTGCACATGGCAAAATCAGTGGTGTACAAAAACGTTTATCCTGACACAAACAAACTGGATGATGCAAAATCAACAATAGAAAACATGACAGGAGATTTGCAATCCAAGGCAAATGACTATGTGAACAATGTCGATTTGGATGATGCAAAATCAACAATAGAAAACATAACTAATGATTTGCCAAGTTCGGGCGATGCGAAATCCGCCATGGACCAAATCACTGGAGACTTGAAGTCCATGATTCCCGGATTATAATGGAAAGACATCCATCACTACTTAAAACTCATTTATAATAGCTAATGCATTCAAAGACCTTGGAAAACCGATATACGGTAAAATAACTGTTATTGCTGAAACCAGTTTTTCCTTATCATTGCCAACATTCAAATTGCCTTGGGTGTGTCCCCTCAGCTGATTTTCACAACCGCCCAAAGTTGCAATGAACACAAAGGTAATCAGTTCCCTTTGTTGGTCGTTTAAACCGTCACGTGTGTAAAAGTCACCGAAACAAAATCCTTCCAGGAACCTGTTGAAATGTTCCTGGCCTTCGGGAGCGTTATCATTCATCATCTGAATCATTTCAGCTCCAAAATACCTGTCCTGAAGTTCACGGCCTTTTTGGCGCCTATTTTCAGGAGTTGTTTTTGACCTGTTCTCCAACGGCATCTCAATTCCCTTTTTGTCAAAGACTTTAATGGTCACTCCAAAGAAGTTGTGGGCACGGCCAAAGCCGACATACGGCACTGACTGGTAGAGCAGTTCCTTTACCTCTTCAGGAGTGATGTATTTATTGACCGCTGCAAGCAGGATTTTCTTGAATGCCTTTGGTGACTGGCAAGCGATTAAGGAAGCCAATGTCACTAAAACAGATTCCTTTTCCGTCAATGTCGAGTGGTCATATACCTCATCAAATGCGAAGTTCTTGAATATCTCATGAAATTCAGGGTCATTTTTCTGGATTCTCCCAAAATTATCAAACAAATCATCCATATTATCACCAGGTTCCTAAAATCAACTCTGAGAAAGGCACTGAAATATATGCCTCGATAGGAGCTGCAATAAGCAACAGTATGGTTGCAAAAATCATTAATATCACACTTTGAACCAAGGCTTTCTTTGATTTGTCAAATGCCTCTGAAACACCATGGGTTTCACTGCTTATCATCGCCCTGATGAATCTACATATGAACAGGAACAGCAATATCCCTGCCACGGATTGAAGGACAGTTGCTGTCAATTCAAATATTCCATGAGGAATTAAGTATACTAGGAATCTCATACCTCCATTTGGTAACACCTGACTGAACAATTGTCCAATTAATCCCATATTGATTCCATTGTAGACCAATGAGACAATTGCAGGAATCCCAAAGAATATTGATCCAACATATACCAGGATGCCGCCATATTCGTTATTTATGAAAAGGTCAACAGCACTTACGTTTTGCATCGCAGCAGGAGTTGATGAGGATATGTTCTGAAATTCAGATAATTTGGCGCCAACAGGGCCCGCAAACAGAATCCATGCTCCTACAATACAGATTATAAAGAATACATATAACCCAATGATTAATTTCTTATTGTCTTTTAAGCTTTCAATCAACAAGTCTTTAAATTTTTTTAGAATATCCATAGTAATAGTTTGGATGTGCATTATTTAAATAGTTAATAAGATGATGTGAAACTATTAAAAAATAAGTTAAAATAGAAAAATCCAATAATAATCAAAATATTTACGTATCTTCTGTATCCTAAGATACGTTTCATTTATATATTAAAAATTGTTGATTGAATTGCTCTTACTTTATAAAATTGTTTTCATTTATAAGCAAAATTACTTAAATGAAGGAACATAATCTATTATTTAGTTATTAGTTTGTTGTCGATTGTGTTCGACAATTGTATTGACTTCAAATATATTGTCGATTATATTCTATAATTGTATTAAAATTATTATTTTTGTAGATTGTAATCGACAAAATTTATATATTTTAAAAACAAAATTTAATACATGGTATTGTGCGGTGAAAAAATGATTAAAAGAGATCTGTACTTAAACCAAATCAAAAGACTTATAGATAAAGAACCTATCAAAATCATAACCGGCGTTAGAAGAAGCGGCAAGACATATCTCCTAAAAAGCATTCGGGAGGAACTTGAAAACCGTGGAATTAAAGAAGAAAACATATTCCTAATCTCATTTGAATCCATGAAATACAACAAGATTGAAAACTTCAAACAGCTCGATGAATGCATAGTAAATCTGACTGAAAACATCAAAGACAAAGTCTACCTATTATTTGATGAAATACAAAACGTGGAAAACTGGGAAAAAAGCATAAATGCATGCAGAGTGGATCTTGACTGTGACATCTACATCACAGGATCCAACTCCGAACTTCTATCAGGTGAAATGGCAACACTAATATCAGGCAGATACTACCAAATAAACATTTACCCATTCTCATTCGCCGAATTCATACAATACAAAAAGGAAATAGAAAAAACAGCCACAAATGACTTGGAAGAATTATTCAGAGAATATGTGGAATATGGCGGAATGCCTCCAATACAACAGGTGACAAAACAGGACAAATATTCATATTTAAGCGATATCTACAATACAATACTTCTAAAAGACATTGTAACAAGGCACAACATCAGAAACACCGATATGTTAAACCGCATACTCGACTATGTGATAATGAATCTCGGAAAAAACTTCTCAGCAGGAAACATCACAAAATACCTGAAGCACGAAAGAAGAAAAATATCAAAAGACACAATACTGGACTATCTCCTATACTCCAAAAACGCATGCTTCATACACCAGGCTCCAAGAGTAGACATAAAAGGAAAAAAAGTACTTCAACACAACGAAAAATACTTCCTCGTTGACCATGGATTCTACCAGGCAAAATACGGTGAAATAGAAAACATGGGTTCAATACTTGAAAACATAGTTTATATCGAACTCCTCAGAAGAGGGTATGACGTAAAAATAGGGATTATAAACAATAAGGAAATTGATTTTGTCTGCACCAGAGATAAAGAAAAAATCTACATTCAGGTAACATATCAATTGAAAAGTGATAGTACAATAGAAAGGGAATTTTCAGGACTTGCAAAAATCAACGACAACTTCGACAAGTATGTCTTGAGCATGGACAAAATGGATTTTTCCGGAAGTGGATTAAAACACAGAAACATCATAGACTTTTTAATTTCAGATTATATATAAAGTATTTACTTGATTTGACCACAATTTAACTGTTTAAAAACAATGGGCATGATTACACAAAATTAGACAAAAAATAACTTAATTAAAGTTTTAAAAAAATTAATCTTTCAGAGAATACAGACAAATCGGCAATGCCAGAATGGTAATTATTGATGATATGAAATAGACAGGAGCATATCCTGTACTTGCTGATACGAATGAACCCAAAAGTGCCGGACCAAAGCCCATTGTCGCATCACAGAATATGAAAAATGTTGATATTGCATATGATCGGCGGTGCTCTGATACCTTTCGGGTTATGATTGCAGTACTGGCAGAATTCAACGTTCCGAATCCAAGAGCTGCACATATTGCACAGATTATTACAGTGATGTTTGACGGGTAAAGTGCAATCAGCATCAATCCTATTGACTGTGCGATGATTCCAACAACACAAACGATTCTGTCTCCACCGTTGTCCTGGATTCTTCCGGCCAGAGGCCTTGTGGCAACAAGACATATTGAGTATATTATGAAAAACCATGAGAATACACCGGTCAGGTTCACCTCCACGGCATACAGCCTGTAAAATGAAAGTATTGACACATAACCTAAACTTGTAAGAGCGGTAAAAAGTGAAACAGGCACTGCACCGAACTCTATTACCTTTTCAATTCCTGAATATGACTTATCAGGGGAAGTTTTATCCTTTGTGTCATATTTATCGACATCTATCAGAATTATAAATATCAAAGCCAAAAACGAGAAGAGTGAAGCTACGGCAAAGCATCCCACAGATCCGAATCCATCATATAAAAATCCGCCGATGAAAGGTCCAAGACCCACCGCTATTGTTGTTCCAAGCATGAAGTATCCGAACGCTTCGGAAAATCTCTTTTTAGGTAAAATTGCCGTTGCTATTGTCACTATCGCATTGGCGGATGCTCCAAAGCCGATACCGTGGATGAATCTTACTATGATGAGCAGGGTGATATTATCAACTACAAAATACAGAAGACATGCAAGAAAATGGATGCTCATGAAAACAAGGGCTATCTTTCTCCAGCCGATTCGCTCAAGCGCATCGCCGGAATATATTCTTGAGCAAAGCCCTCCGAAAATGTATATCCCTGAAACCAGTCCCGCAATCGTTGCGGTTGAGCCCATAGTTGTTGCATACTCAGTAACCGTTGACATCAATGCATACATCACAAGAGCTGTGAAAAGTAACGCCCCAAATATCAGGAAAAATGATTTAGTAAAAATTTTATCGGATTCATCAACGTTCATCGTTAATGAGTTTGTCATTAATAATATAAAAAAAGATAAGGTAGGAGAATTTAATCTCCCTTGTTCCAGTTTAAAACACCATAAACAATACATAAAAGTGTGGATAAGATAATTCCGACATATACTCCCCAAATCATTGGGTCTTCAATTCCTAAAATCATCATTATGCATCACTTCCTTTTTTGTCTATGTTTTTAAATGCCTTATCGATGACCTCCTGTGCAGGAGGTTTGGTAAGTAGACTTACCACAATTGTGAATAAGGCTGAAATCGGTACTGCTATTAACATTACGTCAATGAAAGGCCATGGTGCGGCAGGCAATAGTGTTTCCACACCTAAAATGAATTTACAAAGACCAATGCCCACAGCAGTCTTTTTGAATACGAATATCAACCAGAACAGACTTACGAATGTTCCGGAAAGTATTCCCGCAATAGCTCCAGGTCTTGTGATTCCTTTCCAGTAAAGTGCACCTAGGAAAACCGGCAGGAATGCTGCTGCACAGATTTCAAAGAAGAGACTTGTTCCGAGTGCAACTACACTTCCCGGAAGTGAGAATGCCATTACCAATGCTAAAATGATAGCTATTAGAATACCGATTCTTGATATGCTCACCTGATCAAGCTTTTGTTTGGATTTTTCTCTTATTGTACCGTAGATGTCCACACCGAATGCTGTTCCTTGTGTGTGCAGTTGTGAGGATATTGTTGACATTGCAGCTGCAATCAGGGACAGCAGGAAGATGTATACGAACCATTCAGGCAAGGCCATTGTAATGAATGTAGGGATGATCTTATCGATGTTTCCTCCAACCACATCAACTGCGATTTTGCCCAGCTTATCATAGAAGTACACGTTTGAAAGTGATCCTACGATGTAAGCGGTTGTTGGCATGATTGCGATGAATATTCCTCCAATCAGGACAGACCTGTTCAATTCCTTATCGGATTTGACGGTCATGAACCTTACAATCAAGGAAGGTTGTGCGAGCACCCCAATACCCACACCGATTAATGTGGATGATACAAGTGACCACCAGAACGGTGTTCCAAACTGTGGGAAGGCCGTCCAGCCCGTACCTCCCGTTGCTATCGAATCGGCAGGATATAAGTTAACCATGTTTGTGAGCGCTGTGTTTGCGGTGTCGACTCCACCGAGTATCCAGTATACGAAGACAAGAAGGAACACCATTGCAATTACCATGATTGTTCCCTGAAGCGCGTCGGTATACATTACTCCACGGATACCTCCGAACAGCACATAAAATGTAATGATAATGGATAAGATTAACAATGCAATACTGAAATCAATCAACAATGAGGATTCCAAAAATCTTGCAGCTCCAATCAATACTACCGCTGCATATAGTGGCATTGCACAGAAAATAATTAATCCTGATGCGTAATGGATAAATTTAGAGTCAAATCTTTTTCCCAAAAATTCAGGGAATGTCAAGGACCCTAATGAATGTCCCATACGACGAGTTCTTTTTCCTAAAAATACAAATGCGATAAATACTCCAATAATAATATTTAAGAATGCTAACCAAAGAACACTCATCCCATATTGTCCTGCAACTCCACCAAAACCAACAATTGCAGCCGTTGAGATGAATGTTGCACCGTAACTCATTGCCATGATGAATGGGTGTGTGTCCTTACCTGCAATCATGAAGTCTTCAGAGGAATTGGTTTTCTTGTAGGCGTAGTAACCCACAAAAACCAGGGCGAATATGTAGACTATAAATATTATTGCCAAAATCATAACGTCCATAAATAATTACCTCTATATAATTACACTTATCTATTTATATATTAAAGTTATATAAAGATTACTATTTATACATCAATGTACTTTTTTGTACATCATAATAGTAGTGGCGAACACCACCTGCCTCCCATCAACACTGCTGCCTCAACAAAGTCATGCAAAAGCCTTCAGGAAGCCATCCATAGACAGATTTTCACCGTTTGAAATCATGAGAATAAGTTTAAAAAAGAATTAAGATTCCCCATGAAATTAACATGAATTTCAAAAGTAACCCTTGACTTTAATTCGTGATTTGAGAGGCAAAAAACAATACTAACTTAAATATGCCTTGTGAAAATTAAACAGTACAACAAAGTTTAATATAAATTAATGATAATAAGTAAACATAATGAAAAAATTTTGATAAATAGGGATACCATGTTTTGGAATGAAAAAGCAGAATGTATGAATAAAGAAGAAAAAGAGAAACTCCAACTAAAGAGGCTTCAAGAGACCGTAAAACTCGCATATGAAAATGTAGAGTTCTATACAAAAAGGTTTGATGAAATCGGTTTGAAACCGGAAGACATCAAAACCTTGAAAGACATTGAAAAAATTCCATTTACAACAAAAAGTGATTTGAGAGAAGCCTATCCTTTGGGATTGCTTGCAGTTCCTCGTGAAGAAATCGTTGAAGTACACGCATCTTCAGGAACAACAGGAAAACCTACTGTTACAGCATACACCCAAAATGACCTTGACATTTGGGGAGAATGCATTGCACGTGGACTCAAGATGGCCGGTGCCGAGAAAGAATACATCATTCAAAACGCATACGGATACGGATTGTTCACCGGAGGATTCGGAATACACCATGGAGGAAACAGAATGGGAGCAATAACAATTCCAATTTCCGCCGGAAACACCCAAAGACAACTCGACACAATGGTCGACTTCCAAAGTGACATCCTAACATGTACTCCCTCATATGCAATGTATCTCGGAGAATCCAGAGAAAAGGCAGGAATCGCATTAGAAGACATTAATTTAAAAGCAGGAATTCATGGGGCCGAAATGTGGACTAATGAAATGAGAAAAAGAATTGAAGAATCTCTTGGAATCAAAACCCACAACATTTACGGTTTAACAGAAGTAATGGGTCCAGGTGTTGCTCAGGAATGCGAATACCAAAACGGAATGCACATTCAAGACGATCATTTCTACCCTGAAATCATCAACTCAGAAACTGGTGAAACCCTGGATTACGGTGAAAAAGGAGAACTTGTGTTAACCTCTTTAACCAAAACTGGAATGCCTATCTTAAGATTCAGAACCAAGGACTTGACTTCCCTCATTGGTGAAAAATGTGAATGCGGAAGGACAACAGTCAGAATGACAAGAATCACCGGAAGAAGCGACGATATGCTTAAGATTAAAGGAGTCATGGTTTTCCCATCCCAAATCGAAAAGGCATTGCTTAAAGTGTCCGGAGCAAGTCCAAACTACATGATTCATGTGACAAGGCCTGACATTCTCGATGAAGTGGAAGTCAAAGTGGAAGCCACAAAAGAGTTGTTCTCCGATGAGATGAAAGAAATGGAAAGAGTCGAAAAACAAATTCAAGCATCCATCAGATCAGAAACCGGTCTTAGGGTGGATGTAAGTATCGTTGAACCTGAATCACTCCCAAGAAGTGAAGGTAAAGCTGTTCGTGTAATTGATGAAAGAAACTTTGAGTAGGTGAGAAAATGGCAGTCAAACAAATTTCAATTTTCGTGGAAAACAAAGAAGGAAGAATTAAAAAAGCTATAGATACCTTAGCAAGAGCTGGAATCAACATCCGTGCATTATCCATAGCTGACACAACAAAATACGGAATTTTAAGATTAATTGTTTCTGATAATGAAAAAGCAATAGAAGCACTTGAAAACGATGGTTTCATTGTAAAGGAAAATGAAGTGATTGTCTTAGCAGTTCCGGACGAGCCTAATGGACTGAACTCAACATTGGCCATCTTTGATGAAAAGGACATTAACCTTGAATACCTATACGCATTTGTAAGCAGCAAAGTTGATGAGGCCATTGTTGCCATGAGACTTGAAAACATGGAAAAAGCTATCGAAGCTCTTAAAGACAGCGACGCTAAAATCCTCGATGAAAACGATATTAAAGAATTATAGAAAAGATTAACTTCTTTTCTAACCCTATTTTTTAATAATTAAACTAACCACACTATAAAAATAAGAAATTTTAAAAAAAAGAAAGGAAAGATAGCTAGAATTCTTTCAATAAGTTAGCTATATCTTCTTTTGAATAACCTAAACGTACAAAAAGACTTTTCAATGGTTCATTTTCAGGGACCTTGCCCAATTCTCTCCAACTTTTAAAATCATTGCTAAGAATACCGTTGATTAAAAGTTGAATTGTGATTAAATCATCACTTTTGATAGCGATGAATGCATCTTCGTCCTTGAAAACATTTTCTGGGTCAATTAATGTTACTTTACCATTCCGATCTTTTTTTACAATAGCATTGTCTATTCTGTAAGCCATAATACCACAACTCAATATATAATTATACTTATTGTTTAAATATTATTTAAATATATTTAACCTTTGATAGAATTGTATCCACTTTCGATTGCCTTCAAATTCATTGCATGGAATTTAGGTTTCAGGTTGTTTTTCATCGCTTCAATAACTGATTCCTTTGTCAATGGGAATCTGTCGTCAGCGGTAACAGCACCTAAAAGAACCATATTCAATGCAAGAACGCTTCCTGCCTCAATGGCCAATTGTGTTCCATCAATCGGAAGCACGTTCTTGAAGTTCTCCTTCAAGGTTTTTGTAATGACATCAACACTTGGGTAAGCCTTATCTGATGAAGAGGGAACAATCGGATGGGTGTTGTAAACTATCATACTTTCTGAGTTAACCTTATCCAATCCTCTTAATGTTTCAATAGGTTCAAATGAAAGCAGCATGTCCGCTCCCTTTTTCGGAATGATTGATGAATTGTATCCGCCAATCTTCAATTCGGTTGAAACTGATCCTCCCCTTTGAGACATTCCGTGAATTTCACTCATCACCACATCCAAGCCTTGGTTCATTGCGGCCTCACCGATGATTGTGGAGGTCTTGATGATTCCTTGTCCTCCCACACCGCAAATATAAATACTATAATGATTATCCATTTTTTCACCTACCTGCCTCTAAAGCGCCATATTTACATACCTGGATACATACATTGCATCCGTCACACTGTGCTGTGTCAATTGTGATTTTGCCATTGACCTTTGAAATGGCAGGACAAGCGAGTTCGTTTACACATTTGTCACAGTTATTACAGTTAGTTTCCACAAAGTTAACTGGAGGTTTTTTCTCCAATCCTTTGATCAATGTACATGGAGCTTTTGATATGATGACTGCAGTGTCATCTCTTTGTAATGCTTCCTTATAAGTCTTAATTACCTGGTCCAAGTTGAACGGATTGATTACACGCACATAATCGCATCCGCAAGCCAAAGCCAGTTTACGAATTGATATTTCAGGTGCCTCATCTCCCATTCCGTCCACAGGAATTCCCGGGTTTGGCTGACCGCCTGTCATTGCGGTGATCCTGTTGTCAAGAACTGTCAAAACGAAATTGTGCTTGTTGTGGACCGCATTTATCAATGGTGAAACGCCGCTGTGGAAGAATGTTGAGTCCCCTATATAGCTTACTACCTTCTGGTCTGTTGAAACTGAAAATCCGCAGCCATCACCTACGCTGGAACCCATGGACAAGAGGTAATCTGCCGCATTGTAAGGAGGATTGATTCCTAATGTGTAGCATCCAATGTCTGAAGCGAATATCACGTCTGAAGCCTTCAATCCAAGTTCCTCTATTGCAAGGTTAACTCCATAATACATTGCTCTGTGAGGGCATCCTGCACACAATACAGGTGCACGTGACGGAATATCTTCCTGCAGTTTTTCAAGACTTGATGAATATTTGATTTCTGAATCCTCTTTAAAGTCCAATACCTTGTTCAATCCATCTGCAACTACATCAGAGTTAAATTCATGGAAAAGAGGGAATGTGCCGTCCAACTTACCGTGGACTGTGACATTGAGCCTTTCACTTCCGACAACTGATAGTGTGTCCTTTTCGATGATTGGGTCGACTTCCTCCACTATGAACACTTCATCAATGTCCTTAAGGAAGCCTGCGACCTTATCCTTTGGGAACGGATATGAAAAACCAAGCTTTAGGATGTTGATGTCCAAGTCATTGAACTTGCAGACATCATGAGCGTAATTATATGCGCTGCTTGAAGCGATTATGGCATATTTCTTATCCTCTGTCAGTTCGATTTCCTGATTGAAATCGCTCTTGTTGGTTATTTCCTCTATCCTGTTGATTTTATCCCATAATCTTACATGCATATCTCCAGCAAATGCAGGAACCGGAACGTATTTGGATGGGTCCTTGTTGAAATGACCTCTCTTCCAGTGGTTATCGCAATTTGATGAGTTGTCACTCACATCTCCAAATTCCACAATTCCCCTCATGTGTGATACCCTTGTTGTTGTTCTGACGATTACTGGTATTTTAAACTGTTCTGACAAATCAAATGCATATTTGACCATATCCTTTACTTCTTGACAATTGGATGGTTCTAAAATAGGCACATTTGCCAATCTTGCATAATTACGGGTATCCTGTTCGTTTTGAGATGAAAAAAGTGAAGGATCATCTGCTGATAAAATAACCATACCTCCATTTACACCTGAATACGCAGTTGTCATGAAAGAGTCAGCAGCCACATTCATTCCCACATGCTTCATGAATGTAAATGACCTTAAACCTGAAACTGCAGCGGTTGCCGCAACTTCCATGGCCACTTTCTCATTGGTTGAAAACTCAAAGTAAATATTGGCGTCTTTAGCCAATACAGATAAAATATTTCCAATTTCTGATGAAGGAGTTCCCGGATAGGTGGCTGCAATTGAAACGCCTGCCTCTATCACGCCTCTGACAGCAGCCTCGTTACCTAGTAAAAATTGTTTTTCACCAGGTCCTCCTGTGACTAATTCTTTTAAATTCATTATTTTTTCCTCAAAAATATCATTTTTAACAATATATTATATATTACATCAAACTATAAATATATATTATTATATTTTACAAGCTAATAAAATTGGAGAGGGAATGATGATTAAAGTTTATGTTTCAAGATTTAATAGTGAAACCGATACAGAACCACATTTGGAGTGCTATGAAATTGAACAAACACCCCATATGAAAGTTCTCGATGCACTACAAGCTATTAATGACAAATATGATGCTGATATTAGTTTCAGAAGCTCATGCAGAGCTGGACAATGCGGGTCCTGCGGCATTCTGTTTAAAGGAAACGGAGCTCTTGCATGCCAAAAAGAAATCAAGGATGGAGCTATTATTGAACCTCTCAATTTCCCAGTTATCAAAGACCTTATTGTCGACAAGTCAAGCATCGAAGCCAAGGTCAAGGATTTGGAATTGTCCCTCCAATGTGACCACAAATGCGATGGACTGGACACAAGCATAACCAAAGAGGATTCTATCGAAACCAAAAAGGTGAGAAGCTGCATTGAATGTTACTCCTGCCTTTCCACATGCCCTGTTGTAAACATTGCAACAGAGGAATTCGGCGGACCATACCTCATGAGATACATTTCCAAATTTGAAAGCGACCCAAGGGAAAGCTTTGACAGACTAAAAGAAGCGCTGGATGAAGGGCTGTACAACTGTACAAGTTGCGGCAAGTGTCTGGCGGTTTGCCCTAAAAACATCAATACATTTGGAGATGCGATTGAACGCATGAGGGCAATTGCTGTTGCAAACGGTTCAGGACCTCTTCCGGAACACGTTGCATTCAAGGAAAACATTCAAAAAACAGGAAGGTCCGTCAAGACAGACAAGACACCGTTCATCGAAGAGGTGACAAACGAAACAGGTTCAAAGATAGCATTCTTTACCGGATGTATGGTGGATTATAAGTTCCCTGAAACCGGCCACAAGCTGGTTAAGATATTGAAAGAAAACGGAATTGACATTGACGTGCCTGAAGGCCAGGTCTGTTGCGGTTCCCCACTTTTAAGAACCGGCCAGACAGACCTTGTACAGGAACTTGTTGACATAAATAAAGAAGTGTTCAAGGATTATGATACTGTAATTACCATTTGCTCCGGCTGTGGAGCCACTTTGAAGAACAACCACCCGCAATTCGGGTCTGAGCTTAATGTAATGGACATCAGCGAATTCCTGGTTGACAAACTTGATGAATCCAAATTAAAAGAAGTGAACATGAAGGTGACATACCATGACCCATGCCACTTGGGCAGAGGCCAAGGAATCAAGGACCAGCCAAGGGAAATCATTGAAAAGATTCCTGGCGTTGAATTTGAAGAGATGCTGTATCCATGCCAATGCTGCGGTGCCGGCGGAGGAATCAAATCCGGAAAACCTGAAATTGCAATGGACCTCTCAAAGTCCAAGGCAGAAATGATCAAGGACACAGGAGCCGATGCCGTTGTTACAATCTGCCCATTCTGCAAACTGAACCTGCAGGACGGATTGGATGCCAGTGGTTGTGAAGACATCAAGACACTTCACATACTTGAATTATTAGATAAAGCTTATGAATAATCATTTAGGAGTTGATTAAAATAGGAGATGCTGCCGTTAGTGAGGAGAAAGTAGTTGAGACAACAGCTATGGCTTCACCTGAAGAGAAAAAGGAAAGCGAATCCGAAAAGAAATCAACTTCAACAAAAAAGGCTGCCTCAACAAAGCAAGCGAGAGGCACCGGAAGAGTCAAGCTCATTCGTGAAAAGGAAGACGAAGAAGTGAGTCTCTTTAAAGAAAATATCTACATTGTTTTTGTGGAATGCGAAACCCCTGGAAACGTGGGATTCCTTGCAAGGACAATGGCAAACTTTGGATTGAAAAATCTTGTGTTGATTAATCCTACAAAACTGACAAACGAGGCATACTATCAGGCCACACATGGAAAATACATTGTGGAGAATGCAAAAATCTATCCTACTTTGGATGAGTTTTATCAATCACAGAGAATTGATTTCAAGGTTGCTTCAACAGGAACCGTTGGCGGAAGCTACAACCTAGCAAGAATTCCAATCAAGCCTGAAGAACTTGGCAAATCCATAAACGTGGAAAACAAGATAGCCATACTCTTCGGAAGAGAGGGTGATGGACTTTCAAACAAGGAAATCGGCGATTGCGATATCTGCGTGTCAATTCCAACCGACCCGACCTATCCAATCATGAACATTTCCCATGCGGCCGCAATAATATTCTATGAGCTGTTTAAGAACAAGCATGAGTTCGGCGTGGAAGGCCTTAGCGAAAGCAGCTCCCTGGAAAAGGAATACCTGCAAAAGGATATGGATTCCCTAATAGATTCCCTTGACATTCCAGAGCATAAAAAGAAAAACGGTAAAAAGACATTTAACAATATAATCTCACGAGCATTCATAACAGGCCGTGAAGCGCATACCATGAAAGGTATCTTAAGAAGATTAAACAATAAACTTGGTGAACAATGAGAAAGATTAGCTTTGCAGACATTAGTATTTTTGTCCTTAAATACATTTTCAATTGGAGATTCTGGATAGCTGAAATTACAAAAAAATCCAGAATTTACAGAAAAATAGTTGATAAGATGCTATTTGAGGATGATGAAATCATTGTTGTGCCTAACACCATCAACATCAACAAGAAAATAGAATCCGAAGGCTCTGAGTTCTTGCCGACCCAAGTCATCAAGGATGTCATCAAACGTTGCGACGACATTGTGATTATGAATTCCTGCCTTTGCAGGGCTTCAAACAACTGTGAGGATTATCCTCAAGACATTGGATGCATCTTCTTAGGACCTACAACCCGAAAAATCCCAAAGAACATCGGCCATAAGGCAACAGTGGAAGAGGCATTGGATCATGTTGATAAAGCGGATGCAGCCGGTTTGAGCCATATCATCGGAAGAAATAAGATTGACACTGTTTGGATGAATGTGAGGCCTGGAAAAGGTCTGTTGACCATTTGCCACTGCTGTCCATGTTGCTGCCTATGGAAGGTATATCCTAATTTGGATGATGAAATAAGCGACAAATTGGAAAGGCTTGACGGAGTTACCGTAAAGCTCCATGAAGAAAACTGCAGAATGTGTAAAAAATGCTTAAATGAAGTCTGCATGTTCCAAGCAATCAGTTTAAAGGATGGTAAGATATCCATAGACCATGACAATTGCAAAGGCTGTGGATTGTGTGTAAATTCCTGCAAATTTGATGCCATTACAATCGACTATACCGATGAGACCATTGATAATGTGGTCAATAGAATGGATGATTTGCTGGAAATTAGAGATTTTTAATACTTATAAATTTACTTGTGTGAAAAAATGGCAATTTTAAGTGATAAAGACATCAAAAAATATTTAAAAGAAGGTAAACTGACAATTGACCCTCTAAAAGATGAAAAACAGATACAACCGTCTTCTGTTGACATGAGATTGGGGGACGAATTTAAAGTGTTTAAAGTAATTAGAAAACCCTACATTGATCCGAAAGATGAGGAAGACATCGCATCTTACATGGAATCAACAGTCGTTGAAGATGGCGATGCGTTTATAATACACCCTAATGAATTCGCATTGGCCACCACATTGGAATATGTGAAAATACCTGACGACCTCGTTGCAAGAGTGGAAGGCCGTTCAAGTATGGGTCGTTTAGGTGTTACAATGCACGTTACAGCAGGTTTCATTGACCCTGGTTTTGAAGGAAAAATCACTTTGGAAATTTCCAACATCGGTGCAATGCCTGTTGCATTATATCCTGGTCAAAGAGTATGTCAAATCGTATTCGAAACAATGACCTCACCTTCTGAAGTGCCATATGGACACCCTGATAGAAAAAGTAAATACATGGGTCAGACTCGCCCTGAAAGCAGTAGAGTCAAATTAGATTACGAGCTAAAAAAATAAATGGAGTTAATTATTTATGAATCATGATAAAATGAGTAACATCAGTGCTAAAAGAGGATTTTTATGGCCTTCATTTGAAATATATTCTGGAGTATCCGGTTTTACAGATTACGGCCCTCTTGGAGCAAGTCTTAAAAACAACATCATGCAAAAATGGAGAAAGCAATACGTATCCGGTGAAGGATTCTATGAAATCGAAGGTCCAACAGTAATGCCTAAGGAAGTCCTAAAGGCATCCGGACACGTTGACAACTTTACCGATCCAATGTGCAAATGTGAAAAGTGCGGCGAGGTTTTCAGAGCGGACCATATCATTGAAGAGGTTATCGGAGAGGATGTGGAAAGCCTTGAAAACGAGGAGCTTGACCAAATCGTCATTGACAACAACATCGTATGTCCTGAATGTGGCGGCAAACTGTCAAACATCTGGAACTACAATTTGATGTTTAAAACCTCCATAGGTGCTAAAGGCGATAAGGTAGGTTATATGAGACCTGAAACCGCTCAAGGAATTTTCATTTTATTCAAACGTTTGGAAAGATTCTTCAGAGGAAAATTGCCATTTGGAGCTGTTCAACTCGGAAAAGCGTACAGAAACGAAATTTCACCAAGGCAAGGAGTAATCAGACTTCGTGAATTCACACAAGCAGAAGCAGAAATCTTTTTAAACCCAAAAGACAAGACTCATCCTAAGTTTTCACAAATCGAGGATGTCGTATTGCGCTTAAACTCACAGGAAGTTCAGGAAAATAATTTGGAACCTTTGGAAATCACAGCCCGTGAAGCTCTCGACAAAGGCATCGTGGCAAATGAAATGTTGATTTACCAATTATACTTAGCACGCAAGTTCCTGACTGAAATTGGCATTCCTGAAGATGTCTTAAGATTCAGACAACATTTGGCTGGAGAAATGGCCCATTATGCCCTCGACTGTTGGGACGTTGAAGTGCTCACCGACAAATACGGTTGGGTCGAGATTATCGGAATTGCAGATAGGGGAGACTATGACTTAAGCTCACACTCCCAGTTCAGTAATGAGGAGTTAAATGTCTTTGTTGAATATGACGAACCTAAAAAGGTTCAAAAGACAATTGTCAAACCTAACCTATCCAAATTCGGACCAATATTCAAGGGAGATTCTCCTAAAGTAAAACAGGCCATTGAAGATGCAGACATTGATGACATCAAGGCTGCGATAGAAGCTGACGGCAAATTCACAGTTGAATTGGATAAGGTTTACGAAGTGACTGAAGACCTGCTCATCTTTGAAGATGTTGAAGAGGAAATCACAGGTGAGAAAATCGTTCCTCACGTTATCGAACCGTCTTTCGGTATTGACCGTATTACCTACTCCGTATTATTGCATTCATTTACCGAAACCGAAGGAAAGGATTACTTCAAGTTCGACAAGTCAGTTGCTCCTGTACAGCTTGGAATATTCCCACTTGTCAACAAGGAAGGTCCTCGTGAAATCGCTCAGGAATTGACAGAGACCTTAAGAATGTCAGGATTCACTGTAGAATACGATGCCACAGGAACCATCGGTAAAAGATATGCCAGAGCAGATGAAATAGGTGTTCCTCTTGCAATAACCGTCGACTTTGATACCCTAGAGGACAATCAGGTCACAGTGAGAGACAGAGATACAGAAGCTCAGGAAAGAATTCCTATCTCTGATTTAAACGAATACCTTGAAAAATATTTTAAATGAGTATTTTACTCATTTTTCTAATTTTTTTTAAAATAACCGAATGCATTATTCGCCCATTTCAGGGAATCGTCACCAGTAGAAATCAATATTCTGTTTTTATCAAAAATGCCATCATCCCTGAAGAATCCGAGAATCATAGCCCTGTTTGTGACAATCAGCAGGAAATTGTTTCTGCCCTTGAAAGCAGAGATATATCTTGCCTTGGAATTTTCATCATAAATTCCGTATAAGTTTTCAGAAACCCTAAGCTCAACATAGTTTCCATTTTCTGCCAAGCCATTTAATGCACCATTCAATATATTCGAATACACCGGAAGAATGCAGCAGGCCCGATCAGCTTCCCTTAAATTGGCTTCCATCACGTTGTCCAGCATGTCGGCATTTATTCCATCTGATTCCATCAAGACGGAATCCTGAAGGAGATGGAATTCCATTATGGATTCATTTGGGAGCATGTCAACCACATGACCCTCAACAATGTTGAAGATTTCCTCGAGCAGGTTTATCAGGATTGCAAAATCGATCATGTTTTCTATCTGCAGTTTCAGGGATGTTTCCAGATAGAACCTATTGGATTTGCGACAAACCATGTTTCTTGACTCCAGGTCACTCAATATGCTTGACACATAACTGTAACTTAAATCGGTTACGCATGTGAGTTCCTTCATGTTGCTTGGCTTTTCATAGAGCTCCTTCAATATTCTTAATCTAATTACTGAGTTGGATACGAATTTTATATCCTTAGATATTGTGTTGTAGTGTTCTACATGTTCTTTATTTCTTGTCAAATTAACCACCAAATAGTATTACTTTTGATATACTTTTTATTACATAAATGATATAAAATATCTTGAAGTGAACAGAAGCAGAAAAATGCATTTGCGAAAAGCTTAAAAATTAGTCAAATTTTTAAAAAATGAAAATAAAAATAGTATTGTGATAACATGATTGACACTCATATGCATGCTGATGCAAGAAGCGGAGAAGACTTTGGAGAAATGTTTAATGCAGGAATAGACACTGCAATAACCTGTAGCTACTATCCATACAGGATACCTCACGAAATGATACTGTTAAACCATCTCAACAGGATTTTGGAGCTGGACACTAAAAGGGCCAGGGAGCATGGCCTTGACCTGAAGGTCGCATTGGGAATCCACCCTACCAATTCAAACATCAATCCTGAAGAGATATTTAAGCAGCTCTACCAATGGATAGACTCAAATCAGATTATAGCCATTGGAGAAATAGGGCTTGAGGATTTAACCGATGCCGAGATAAGCGTCTTTAAAAGACAGCTGGACATTGCATCAGAGACAGACTCCAAGGTTATAATTCATACTCCAAGAAAGAACAAGAAGGAAGTTCTTGATGTCATTCTGGACATTCTCCCACAGCATCTCGATGAGAGTCAAGCTGTGATTGACCACATCAATCCAAATGTCGTGTGCGATGTCATTGACACCGATTGCATGTTGGGTTTGACCGTACAGCCCCAAAAAATGGACAAGTTTGAAGCAATTTCCATTTTGGATGAGTACGGCTTTGACAAGTTTCTTTTGAACAGTGACATAAGCAACAAGCCGTCAGATCCTCTTTCAGTGCCGAAAACAGTAAATGAACTGAAAAATCAGGGTTATGAAAACAGTGAAATAGAAAAAGTGGCATCCATAAATGCTCAAAAATTCTTTAACTTGTAGATGAATATGAATATTGTAAAAAAATTGCCCCTGCCGGCTTCAGGATTGATTCTTGCATTATTTTCACTGGGAAATCTGGTCCAGGACATTCATCCCTATTTGAGATACCTCTTTGGAGGCATCGGAGGCATATTCTTGATCCTAATTCTCTTAAAGGTGATTTTTTATCCGAAAAGCATTAGGCAAGACTTTGAAAATCCCATCATACTGAGCAGTTGCGGCACATTTTCCATGGCATTGATGATTCTATCTACATATCTTAAAGCATTTATGCCTATCTTATCATATGGTGTGTGGATTATTGGAGTTGTCCTCCATATTCTGCTAATGATTTACTTCACCTATCGTTTCGTCATACGTGAATTCGATATAAATACAGTCTATCCAACTTGGTGGATTGTCTATGTTGGAATCACAATGGCAGCAATAACCGCAAACGTTCATGGCATCCATGAGGCGGATTTCACATTCTTCATCATCGGATTCATATCAATGCTTGTGACCACACCGGTAATCTTTTACAGATATATCCGATATCCAAATAAAACAGACATGAACAAGCCATTAATCTGCATTTTCACAGCATTGTTCAGCATACTGATTGTGGGTTATCTGAATTCTGCCGAAAGCATATCAAATGAATTCCTAATGATACTGTACACATTTGCGTGCATATTCTACATATTTTCATTATATAAATTCATAGATTACAGAAACATTGATTTTTACCCTAGTTTTGCGGCATTCACATTTCCATTTGTTATCAGCGCCCTTGCAACAAAGGGAGTTGTTAAAAATTTTGCCCCCAATATCCTGCTAGACAACATTTTAACTGTGGAAACGGTTATAGCAGTGCTTCTGGTGGCCTATGTGGTGATGAGATATGCTAAATTTTTAAAAAATAGTTAAAAAAAGTAGAAATTAAATTCTACTTATCCTTTATTTAAAACTTTCACTTTTCTAGGAGAAATGATAATCAGATTCTTATCCTCGGTACGTGAAAGCAGCAACGCCTGCGCACCAAATTTTGACCTCATTTGTTTGATCTTGTCTGTTGCCAACTTATAGTTGGGAGCGCTTTCTTTTTCCAAGAATGATAAGTCTAAAATAACAGGATTTTGCTCCTCAATAACCTGGTCGACAACATAATTGATGTCATCGATTGTCTTAGGTCTTATTAGAATAATCTCATAATAGGATTGGTCTGGAATAATGACCTCATACTCATCATACACCGGAGTTGGCCTTGCTTTAGGTTTCGGACTAGGAGTAGGAGTAGGTCTAGGAGTTTGTCCATATTGCTTTTGAGGTTCCTGTCTGTACTGTTGTTTATTGTTTGGATTTCCTTTAGGCTTTAAAGCGTCACGAATATCATCCAGAAAAATGGAAAATTCATTTTTCGGTTTGTTCTTGTTATCTTCTGTTTCCTCAAAGCCTAAGCTCTTTTTTAGTGTGTCAGTAAAACTCATTTAAATTACCCCTCTAAGTATTCAAGGATTGCATCTAGTAATTTAGAAGCCCCATTATTGTAAACGTCTTCAGCTGGTAAACCGAAAGTGGATTCGAAATATTCAGGGCATAAGTCCAGATCAGCATTCTTAAGGTTGACGGAAAGACCGACAACTTTGGTCGGTTCTACAGCTTCAATAGCTTTTATTTCCTCTTCGATGCCTCTAGGTTCCCTGTATGGGTGATTTGGTCTGTGTCCAACAATGACTGCATCAGGAGAAGCACCTATCAATATGGCTGCTGACAATCCTCTTGGATGAGGGTTTCCCTTTTCAGTCAAACTGGATTGTCCTTCAATGAAAATAATGTCAGGTTTCTTGGTTTCCTCAATATATTTGATAGCGGATAAAACGGCGGAAGGCACATCCATTGCGGATAGGCTTCCTGCTCTAAAGTTAAAATCAGTTGGTTCTTCTAAACCCATTTCATCAGTTGATATGATTGCAGGATTCATTCCCCTTTCGGAACTTGCCAAACCAAGCATTTTTGTGGTTGTCCTCTTTCCACATTCCTGGGATGTTCCTCCAACAAAAATTACTGGTGCTTTTGGTTTATAAGATATCTTAGGTAAAACTTCACATGATTTTTCAGGGGCTACACCAGCTATTTTTTCAACAACATCCAATCTTGGACTAATCTCTTTGATAACAACATTTTTTGAATCAGCAAATTTCTTTAAAGACAAGTTCTCTTCAATAGATAATGATCTGAATGAAGTGACAACATTCAATCCCTTATCGATTGCTTGAACGGCATACTTTAAGGCTGTGCCTTCTGCACCTATAGGCAACATTATAACCAAGGATTTGGCCTCTGGCGCATTTTCCAGGCATTCATCAAGACTGCCTGATATGATTTGACCACAATAAGCTGTTCCCTGTTTTTTGACGTCATCGTCAATGAAACCTACGGCCTCTATTCCGTCGAGATTGGAGAATTTTTCTCCTCCACCTCCGCAACCTACTACAATGAAAGGATTTAAATCCTGAATGTCTTTAACTGATTTTACTGAATACAAAAACTTCACACCCCTTTATCCTATAATTTATAACTTATAACTAATCATGTAACTTATTCTATTAATTTTTCAAAAAATAATTTTTCAAAAAAATGTTATATTATTAATTATTGTTTTTCATATTAATAAAGTATAATGTTTTATATTAAAATAATCACATATATAGAAAATAATTAAAAAATGATTTTGGGGGAATGACAAGATGAGAAAACCTTATGTGATACTTATTGGAAGCGCATCCGGGATTGGAAAATCCACCATTGCCGCTGAACTTGCACGTTCATTGAACATTAAGCATTTGATTGAAAGTGACTTCATTAGGGCAGTGGTAAGAGGCATAATAGGTAAGGAATATGCTCCTGCACTGCACAGCTCATCCTATGACGCCTACAAGCACATAAGAAACAAGAATCGATTCCGCAGTTATGACGAATTGGTGTCAGCAGGTTTCGATGAGCATGCATCCTACGTCGTTCCCGCACTTGAGAAAATTATTCAACGGGCAATCACAGATTATGACGACATAATCCTTGAGGGAGTTCACCTGGTTCCCGGACTCATCAATACCGAACAGTTCGAGGAGGACGCCAACATCTACTTCTTCATCCTAAGCTCCGATGAGGAATCCCACAAGGAACGTTTCGTGAAAAGAGCCGTTGAAATCCATCGTGGAGGAAAGCAGCTGGATTTCTTTAAGGAAAACCGAATCATACACGATCATCTGCTGAGCGAAGCTGAAGAGCATGGCGCTGCCGTAATCAAGTCAGAGACAATTGAAAAAACCCTTGATAAAATCTTGTCACATATACACAACTCCTCCATGAACATAAAACTGATAAACAGCGTTGATGAGCTGTCCGATGTCATAAAGATAATAATAAATGACAACAACGGAAGTGTGGAAAAGATTACCTACAACATAAAAGGATTCAAGGAGCCATTGGTTAGAACCGTTCATGTAAACGATAATGAATCCGCAAAAAGGTTTATTGACAATGTCACAAACGACCCGAGCAAAAAGGAATACCTCACTGAACTGTACAATCTCTCAGAGTACAGGGACACTACAATAAGCGCTTCCAGCGAAGAGAAATTGAATAAGATATTGAAAGAATTGACTGATAAAGGATATGTTTTAAATGAATGATGAAACTATTAATGAAATGATTATCAAATGCCCTGCATGCGGTATCGAAGGAGTTGCAAAATCCATAATGAAGGAACTGGAGATTCCTCATTTTGGTCAGGTAATGGAAACAACCCTGCAGTGCCCAGCATGCGGATTCAAGCACTCAGATATACTTGCCCTGGAGCACAAAGACCCTGCAAAATATGTTTTGGAAATAAACAAGAACACATTGTCCGTGAGGGTTGTCCGCTCACAGTCCGCAACAGTTATTATTCCTGAGGCAGGAATCAAGGTGGAGCCAGGTCCAAAATCAGAAGGATACGTTACCAATGTTGAAGGGGTCCTGACCCGTTTTGAAAGTGCAGTCATAAGAGCATTGAAACTCTTTGACGATGACGAGTCACAGAAAAACGCAAAAAGCACCCTTAAGTTTGTTCAGGAACTCAAAAAAGGAAACGGCACAGCAACTTTGATTATATTGGATCCATTTGGACAAAGCAGCATCGTCAGCGACAGCGCCGAAGTTTCTGAAATTCCGGAAGACGAACTGCACGGATTAAAAACAGGTTTCAGCATTATTGAAGATTAATACTTGAACTTGGTAAAAAAAATATCATCCGAATGACCCAATCTGATGAGAGCCATTGGGAACTTATATCGATGATTCACTAGGTTAAAAAAAATAGAAAAGAGAATCAGAAGATCTATTCTTCTTCCTCTTCTTCTTCAGTAGCTGAGAAGTTCACAAATGAATCTTCTTCAACAACATCTTTTAATTTTAAGGTTTTTTGTACATCCATAGCTAATGCGTTACAGTCCGCTTTGATAGCTTCTAAATGTAATAAGATTCTTTCTTTTTCTTGGTTGATTCTTTCAATGTTTGTGTATGGGTAAGTTGACTCTTTAAGCATTTCATACTCAATAGTTGTGTATGGGTAGTCATTTAATTGCTTACATACATTTTTCAAAACATCTCCTAAGAATTTGTTCATTTCAACTTTTACTCTTTCCCTGATCATTTTGTCGTCATCGAGATTTTCTTTCATCAGACGTACAACTTCAGCTTTTGCGAAAGGTAATTTTTCTTCGTCTTCATCGACAAATTCTTCCATCATTTCTTCTTCAGACATAATTACACCTCTTTGAGTTTTTAAAATATTGAGTCTTTTAGCATTTTTTCCAAAAAAACTATTATTACATCAATATCTACTTAATCATTTATTGGAACTTTTATATAAAGCTTTTGATTATTTTGCAAAAACGAAGCAGTATTCGGCCATTTTTTATGACAAAATATAAAATAATCAATCGTGAAATTAAGAATTCGTATACTTGAAAAATTTTGAAAAACCGTTTGAAAAAAATTAAAAATAGTAGCATTACTGCTACTATAAATTACCTTCTCTTTAAAATTCTTGAATCCAAAAATATCAATGAAAAGACCAAAGCGCCTATTAAACTCCAAAATGGATTTGCAGTGACGTGCTTTTCCAAAACATTGGATGGATTATTGGTTATCACATTTTTAGATGTTTTCAAATTCTTTGGCACCTCATCTGATGGAATGTCAGTGACGTTTACAACTGCAAAATCATTGTTGTTATCCAAATCCGGATCGAAGGTATCGCTGGTCACGACAACACTGTTATTGAGAATTCCGGAACTTATTGCAATTGCCCTGATGATGAGCCTTGCTGATTCACCATAATTAAGGCCATCAATGGTCCAGGTCAATGATTTCTTGTCAAATCTTCCCATAGTGACCTTGAATGACTTTAATTCCAAGGAATCGTCCATAAGTTCGCTTACCTTAATGTTGCGAGCGGTGTTGGGTCCGTTGTTGACAACCTCTATTTCATACTCAATCATGTCGCCTACGGAATACCTGTATTTTGATGCGATTTTTGTAACTGACAGGTCAGCCACCGGTTTGACATTAACTGCGGCATTGTCACGATTGTTGGACATGTTCCAGTCATATTCATCACAATCAACATCAACATTGTTTTCCATCCTTCCAACGGAATTTGAGATTGTGGTCAAATCCATGCATTGCTCCTCCCCGACCTTCAGAGAACCTATGTTCCATTGGCCATCGGAATATGTCCCCTTAGTCGGATTGCAGTCAACAAATACCAATTCATCAGGCAGAATCTCGTTTAAAACAACATTGGTGGCATCATCAGGGCCGTTGTTCCTAACGATAACTGTCCACTTTACCGCTTCACCGAACAATGGCTCAGTGTTGTTTACGCGAATTTTAACTTCCACATCGGCTGATAGCGGAACGTCAACAGATTCGTTGTCCTGATTGTTGGTCAAGTTTGAATCATACTCGTCAGCATGAATCACGGCAATATTTGTTATTTTGCCGGTCTTATTGACCCTGGTTATTATCTCGAGTCTTTGCTCCTCGCCCTTTTCCAGACAGCACATGGCCCATAAGCCATTGTCATAGATGCCTTTTGTAGCGGTGTAGCTGACCAATATTAAGCCTTCAGGCAATGCATCCTCAACATACACGTCGGTTGCCTTATCCGGACCGTCATTTGAAATGATCAATGTCCATGTGACCAGTTCCCTGTAGTTTGGTGAGGTGTTGTTTACCAGCTTGACAACGGAAATGTCTACTGTTTTTTCAACATCTATTGTTTCATTATCCTTGTTGTTTGTTAAATTGTAGTCGTATTCACTGCAGTTTACACTAACGTTGTTTTGAATCGGGCCGGTTGCATTAACCATGCACTCGATGTTTAATGTTAACTCTTCACCGACTTCCAGGGATTCAATAGCCAGTTTTCCTGTGAGAGGATTGTATTTTCCTGAGCTGTCATCGCCCAACCATACCAATGAACCTGGAAGCAGGTCCTTGATAGTGATATTGTGTGCGGTGTCAGGACCGTTGTTTCTAACCTCAATTGTCCATATGACAGTGTCATGATACTTCGGATTGGACTCGTCAACGCTTTTGGAGACAATCAAATCGCTTGCGGGATTGACGGTAATGTTCTCATCATCCTCGTTGTTTGTCAGGTCATAATCATAGTTGTCGCTGGTGACATTTGCAACATTTACAAAATTTCCGGTCGCATTCGCCCTTGAAACTATTTCAATGACGATTATCTCACCGACATTCACCTGTTCAATCACAAAGCCACCGTTCGCATAATCGTGTGTCGAGCTGATGTAAATGAAGCCTTCAGGCAGCACATCCCTAACAATGACGTCTGTGGCGTTGTCGGGACCGTTGTTTGAGATTGTCAATGTCCATTTTACAATGTCCAGATAATTGGCGGAACTTGCGTTAACCTCCTTTTTGATGGCCAGGTCACTGGAGGGATTTGTGTAGATTATTTCCTCGTCGTGATTGTTGGACAGGTCATAGTCAAACTCGGATGCAGTTGCTGTGACGTTATTCTGTGCCAGTCCTGTTCTGTTGACTTGACATTGGATTGTCAATCTGGCTGATTGTCCGTTTTCCAATGTTCCAACGTTCCAGATTCCGGTGTTCTCATCCCAATCCCCATCGCAGCTGATGAAAATAAGTGAGTCCGGCAGGATGTCACTTACACTGACGTTATGAGCGGTGTCCGGACCGTTGTTGGTCACTGTTATTGTCCAGTTGAAATATTCCATGTAATTTGGATTCCTGTTTGAAGAGACCTTATCAACCGCTATATCACTGGCGGGATTGACATTGATTACTGCCTCATCGAAATTGTTGTCCATATTTACATCTAATTCATTTGCTGTGATGTTCACCTCATTGGTGATTTCTCCGGTTTTATTCACCACAGTAATGACAGTGTAAGTCAATATTTCACCCACATCCAATTCGCTGATGTTCAATGCACCGGTTTTTGGATCATACCTATCTCCAAAAGTGTGATTCAGCAAAATCAACCCTTCAGGAATGACGTTGTATGCAATGACTCCAGTTGAATTGTTCGGACCGAGGTTTGTGATGTTGACTGTCCAGATTACGACATCCTCAAAATCAAATGATGATGCGTTTGTGGAGACCGTTATCTTGTTGTCGACCTTAGGAATCACATTGAATGATGAAACATTTGTTATTCCCTTATAATAGGTGTCTTCGAAGTGTTTTGCAGACACGAAATATTTTCCAGGCTTCAAATTGTTCAGATTGACGCTTATCTCACCCAGATAGCTTGAGTTGGATGATTTGTTATAGACCATGGTTCCATCCTCATGGGTTACTGTCAGGAGTATCTGCATGTTGTATTCACGACTGTCCTGATAGAGTCTGCCGTCATCAGTGGCGCCGCTGACAGGGACTTCACCGTCTATGTCAAGACATTCGAAACCCGCTCCATTATAAATGGCGTTTGAAACGGCCAGGTTATTGAATTTAGCAATATTGTTACCTCCGTAGAGGGTTACATTGATCTTTTCACTGTCTCCATAGTAAATGTCCTCACAGGATATCGGCAACCGGTAAACCCAAGCCTGGTTTTCAAAGAGAGTATTGCCCATCAATATGAGATTCTCACCAATGGAGTCATAATAAATCGCACTTCCGTTTCTTGCCGTATTATATTCAAAATCATTCGATATTATGTTTGTCAATACACTTTTTACGTAAATGGCTCCACCCAAACCGTCATCGGTTTTGTCATAGTCTGGGATTGCATGATTTGAAGTGAACAAAGACTTCCTGATTATGGTATTTTCACCATTGATAAAAATTGCTCCACCATCAACGTCCGCAGTGTTGTTTTTGAAATCATCGTTTTCCACATTGACATTTTCAGCTATGATATTTATGGCCCCACCACAATTGGTTGCATGGTTTTTTGTGAAATTGGAATCCACTACTTGAATATTTAAACCTCTTGCCTGAACGGCCCCACCATCTGGAGCCCTATTGCCTTCAAAGTTGCAGTTTTCCACTTTCAAATCCATTGTGTCGTATTGGTAACCGGTTGAAAGAGCCCCTCCAAACTGGCTAGCGGAATTGTTGATGAAAGTGCAGTTGGAAATTAAGCCTGAAGCATGGAATGTCAGTGCTCCCCCTTCGCTGGCACTATTGTTTATGAAAGTGCAGTTTTTATATTCGGTTCCGTTACGAACACATCCTGCACCCCCATGGGAACAGTCGGTTGAACTGATTGCGCGATTGTTTTTGAAAATGCAATTAGATACAAGCGCATTTGATCCAATCTTATCAAGACCCACCTGAATCGCTCCTCCATAGCAGGCAACATCGCTTCTAACATAATTTGACTCGAATATGCAGTCAGTCACTACCGAATTTTTACTATATACGGAAAGGGCCGCACCGGAACATTCTTTATCCTGGTCACGATATCCGCTATTTTCTACAAATCTGCAGTTCTTGACCAGCAGGTTCTCGGCTGTCTCCAAATCATATGCCGTGTAGATAGCACCTGACCGATTGCATTTATTCTTTTCGAAAACGCAATTTTCTACAACAACATTTTTTGCACCGATATGAATGGCCGAACCGGTAAATGCGTAACCATTGATGAACTTTATATCTTTAAATGTTGTTCCTTTGGCCCCCTCCAATACATGAAATGCATGGGATAGGTTTTTACCATCCAGTACCGCTGAGCCTGAACCTACAAAATGCAAAGGCTTGTTAACGGTAATGTATGACTCATTGTCACTGGCATAATAAGTTCCGCTCAATTTAATCGTATCTTGTGGATTTGCTTTATTCACCGCAGTTTTTATGTCACTGTACCTGTTTCCATTTACTGTAATTTGAGCTGCTAGGACATCAGAATCCTGATTATCCACCTCCAGTATGTCTTTTGCTTGAGAATTTTCTAGTTGAATATCAATGTCGCTTCCCATCTCGCTTACGCTTTCATTCAATTCCACAGCTACGGAATCCTCAATTACCATTCCGAAAGAGGTGAAAATCAAACAGACAAGACATATGCAAAACAGGAAGTTTTTGCTAATATTTATCTTTAAGTTGTTCTTTAACATTAAATCACCTTTTGAGGACGATTTGACACTATTAATTAACAAAAAGCTATTAACTAGCAATTGATCTTTTTATTTTCAGTTTTCAATTTGAAAATGCCCTCAAACTTAATAAATTTAAAGGACAACCCTTGAATTCTTAGGCAGATTATTGACTAATTGCCTATCACAGAATATTTTTAATTAAATAAACTGACCAAATTTTCAGATTACCCTAACTTAATAATTAGATTGGAATTTTTCAAAGCAAAATTCAACTCAAAATAAAAGATAATCTTTCTAAATCCTCAAAATGATTATTAAATAAGTTTATATTTAAAATTATGTACTTAAATCTATCAAAATTAAAAATAAAACATAATAATTCATTTTTGAATAAATATTGTAATCGCTTTGAAAAAATATTTTATTGATAAGAACGAAAAATAGAACTATAACAAAAGTAAGGTTAGAGATATGAAAAAACAGATTGCAATACTTATAATGGCACTACTTATTATCGCTCCCGCTATTCATGATGTGAGTGCGGCAAAAACCGTTTTCATTACATCAGATAATATTGTAGACCATGATACTGATTTACGAGTATTAAATTCAATTAAAAGTTATATAGAAGAAATCAGCGGAGGGGAACTTCAGGTAATCGTTGATAATGAAGCTCCTGCCGCAGGAGAAGGATGGAGAGCAATAGAAGTGACAAGTGATGTGAGCATATGTCTGGCAGCATCAGATGCCGGAAACTACTTGCAGCTTGGTACTGCTTCAGCAAATTCCGATAAACAATACATATTTGTCAATATCGGGGACTATGATCTGGACAACCATACAAACTTCCTTAGAAGGGCATGGGACGACAACTATTCAAACGAAAGCCTGGCAGGAATGCATGACCCTGGAACATTTCTGAAAAACGCAGGAGTATATTACATCCAGCCAACCAAGGAATTCCCTCAAAATACTGATGATGGAATTATGGACAGGTATGATGAAGGCATGAACAGGCAAATCGCACAAGAGATTGTGGACATTGTTAACGCTCATGGAGGAGATTCTAAAGTCTTAAGCGATTCCCTGGTTACACACAACATAGTGAAACCTGCAGTGATGGCACAGGCAAGCAATGCATTGGTTGAAAGTGGAGATAAGGAAATGCAAGGAACCTACGGCAACTATACTGCCGCACAATTATTATATCAGACCAGTTCCTACCTGAACGGAAATGGATTGGACGTTCCTAAATCATATGACCCTCCAAGCGATCCTCTTGGAATTTCATTCTTTACAAAGGACACATACTCAGTTTATGATTATTTCAATATGGCAGGAATTGTCAGGGAATACATGGACCAGAACGGTAAGGCTCCAGACTCAATAGAATATAATGGAGCACATATCAGTTATTACGACTTATTATATAATTTTGCAAAGATAACACAAAATCATACTGATGCAGAACATATGGGCTTTGAAAGTGAATATCACTTCGATAAAGTAAACGATTCAATATTATTACATATATTCCCATTCGTAGTAATATTATTCGTTTTATTAATAGCATATCGCTTCTTCAAAAGGATAAGAAGGTTTTAAGAGTATAATAAATTAATAATACATGAGGTAAAATATGAAAAGATATATATCAGAATTAATAGGGACAATGGTTCTTGTCCTGTTCGGTTGTGGAAGTGCAGCCATAGCAGGTTCCGTCTTAGGCACTTTCGGAATCGCAATGGCATTCGGTTTATCCATCGTGGCGATGGCTTATGTGATTGGAGACATCTCAGGATGTCACGTCAATCCTGCAGTGTCCATCGGTATGTGGATTGATGGAAGACTGGAAACAAAAGATCTCTTAGTGTATATTGTATTCCAGCTCATCGGTGCGATAATAGGTATTGCACTCCTGGTAATGATTATCAATTCCGCTCCAAGCCTTGGAGGATATGCCGCAACAGGATTAGGTCAAAACGGATTCGGTTCAGCTTCAAGTGTTGGACTTGACGTAGTGGGAGCCATACTTGTCGAAATTATCCTAACCTTTGTATTTGTATTCACCGTGCTTGGAGTTACTAAAAAAGCGGAAAACGCTGCTGTAGCGGGCATTGTAATCGGTTTAACCCTTGCTTTTGTTCATATCTTAGGTATTCCGTTAACCGGTACATCAGTAAACCCGGCACGTAGTTTAGCACCTGCATTGTTCCTTGGCGGACAAGCTCTCGAACAGGTTTGGGTGTTCATCCTGGCACCTGTCGTTGGAGCGATCATTGCAGGAGTTTTATTCAAAGGTTTAACATCAGAGGATGCATAAATCCTCTAACCTTTTCTTTTTTTTAAATCTTAATGCTTCCAGTATATGTGAAGCCCTTAATCTCTTCAAAACTAGCTTTTTTATGGAATTCAAAACTTTCCTCATTGGACACATACATATGCGCCAATGCAATTCCAATGTCAATCGGGTTCCATTTCTTAAGGACCTGACGTTTGATTATGTTCTGCTTTTTCTGATAGACGTCAAAGCCGTCATCAGTATGCCTGAAATACCATGGCTGTGAGTTGATGGCTGACGGAGCAAGTTGGGCAGGAATCAGCCTTTCATCCTCCCTGTCGGATATCTCAAGAAGTGACTTCCTTTTAAATCCGCTCAAATCCCTTGTCATATTCTCTGACTTGCCGAATGCCATGGCAATTACGAAACCCTCAGATTTTTTCTTGGGAGATGCCATTCCGACCCAACAGCTGCCGATTCCCAATCCCTGAAGGTATAATGACAACTGCTGGAAGACAAAACCCGCATTTTCAAGGTAAAGTTCACCTTTCTCGCAGTTGATGGCCAGATAATATGGTGCCGACCAGCGGGTGCGTATATTGACCTCACTTGCATTTAAAATTTCATAATCATATCTCAGGGAGTCATCCAATGCCCTGACACCAGACATGAAATCGTGAATCAAATCCATGTCAATCTCATCATCCGAATAATCCCTGCAGGACATTCTGACAAAAATCTGTTCCTTTAAATTCATATGAGATTATTTATTTAATTCATTCCTATTAAAATTTAAATAATATCTAAAAGATACATTATTAATAAGGTGAATATATGAAAATTGTTGTTGCAATTGGAGGATCAATTTTACTAAAAGAATATGACTGTAAGAAATTCCAGGAATACAGTGCTATCTTAAAGGATTTGGCAACCGAACATGAACTGTTTGTTGTTGTTGGCGGCGGTAAGCCTGCAAGAGAATACATCAGCGTAGTTCGTGATTTGGGTGCCGGTGAAGCGCAATGCGATGACATTGGAATTGAAGTTACAAGAATCAATGCCAAATTAATGTTGTCCGCACTCGGCGATGCCGCATACCAAAGGGTGCCACATAATTTCCAGGAAGCACTGGAATTCTCAGCAACAGGAAAAATCATAGTCATGGGCGGAACCGAACCTGCACACAGTACCGATGCGGTATCAGCCATATTGGCCGAATATGTCCAGGCAGACAAGCTCATTAACTTGACTTCTGTTGATGGAATGTATACAAAAGATCCAAATAAGTTTGATGATGCCGAACTCGTCCCTGAAATTACCGCAACAGACCTTCTTGAATTCCTAAGCGGCAAGGACGTTAAGGCAGGAACCTATGAATTTTTCGACACCACTGCAGTACAGATGATTAAGAGGTCCGACCTCGAGACCGTTATTACCAACGGATTTGAACCTGAAAACCTAATCAAGGCGGTGAACGGGGAAAATATCGGTACCAAAATTATCAATGAATAAGGTGGAAAAGTGGATAACCTAATAGATATCGGCTTGAATCTGATGCACAAATCCTTCAGAAAGGATAGGGTTGAAATAATTGAGGAAGCCAAGAAGGTTGGCGTTAACCAGTTTATCATTACTGGAACCAACGTGAACTCAAGTCAATTGGCTGCAGAATACGCATCAAAATATCCTGGAACCCTGTTTTCAACATCAGGAGTTCATCCTCATGACGCCAAAACCTGTAACGGTCACACAATGTTCGAACTTGAAAAGATAGCCAGAAACGAAAGTGTCGTGGCCATTGGAGAATGCGGTCTTGACTACAACAGAAACTTTTCGCCTCAAGACCTGCAAAGAAAATGGTTTGAAGCGCAGATAGAGGTTGCTGAACGTACAGACATGCCCCTGTTTCTGCATGAAAGGGAGGCCCATAAGGACCTGTGCGAAATCCTGAAAAGACATGACAGCGTCATAGAAAGATCAGTTGTTCACTGTTTTACCGGGAACAAGCAGGAAGCACAAAATTATGCTGATTTAGGTTGTTATATAGGTGTTACAGGCTGGATCTGTGACATGAAAAGAGGTAGAGACTTGCAGGAAGCTGTGAGTGCAATTCCTCCTGAAAAACTAATGATTGAAACGGATGCTCCGTTTCTTATACCCAAGAACTTTGACAAGAAACCCAAAAAGAACAGAAACGAACCAAAATATTTACCTCACATCCTCGAGACAATTGCATTATGCATGGGAATCGACGCAGAAGAACTCGCAACTCAAGTTACCAAAAATACTAAAGAATTTTTCAAAATATAAGGAGATGATAGAATGGCAGTAGACCCTCATAAACATTGCCCAATTTGTGGAACCCCAATTCCATTGAATGAACTTGTATGCTCCCCGGATTGCCAAAAAGTCTGGGACGCTAGATTAAACCAAAGAAAAAGATCACAAATAATCTTATACGTAGTTATTGCAATCTTTTTAATAATCTGGGCAATAATGACATTCATGAAATAGTGATAAAATGATTTTAACCTCCTCAAACACCCTAGAGAGTAAAGAAATTATAGAATATAAAGGACTGGTTACTGGAGAATCCCTAATCGGTGCGAATATCTATAAAGACCTGTTTTCCGGAGTTCGTGATGTCGTGGTTGGAAGAACCACCCAATATGAGGAAGAACTCCAAAAGGCAAGAAACATCGCTTTGGAAAGCATGGAAAAGAAAGCAGAAAGCTTAGGTGCCAATGCCATTGTAGGCCTTAAGCTTTCCTATGACAATCTAGGCGGAACAATGGGTAACACAATCCTCGTAACAGTCTATGGCACTGCAGTTAAATGTGAATAGAATGAAACTAGAAACAAAGCATGAAAAGCGAAAATACATTCAAGAAGTAATTTTCTGCATTTCATTGGCAACCCTCACTGGACTTGTTGTCTATCAAGCGTTTTTATACTTTAATATAGCCATTTTCGGTTGGAATTTGGGATTGATTTTTGCCCCATTGACTGCAGGATATGTTGAAACATACATTGCAAACAAGCTAATCGGCGAAGACATAGGTGCGATAAGTGCATTTATCCTCTTTGCATACACCACTTTTTACAGCTTTATCTTAAAGAATCCTACATTGGGATTCAACCTCATTACAATCGGATCAATAGCCGTGATTTTACAGGCGGCATTTCCAACGTTAATCAATTACCTCATCTTTACTGTTGGAGCGGGAGTTGTCCTTTACTTTTTAGGAATCTGTAAAAAAATTAATGGCTTTGTATCTGGCCAAATCAAGAAATTCCGATGCAAATACTTCCATAAAGAACCTACCATCACAGAGGAGGTTGAAAAGGATTATCACTTTGATGAGGTCAAAAGCAATGAACTGATTAACAGTCTTGACTTTTACTTCCTGACCAGCACCGACCCAGTGAAAAAAAGAATAGTCAATCTGGGACAATTCCATGCCACAGTAATCGTCGAAAAGGCCACAATAAGAACCCCACCAAGACCTAAGGAATTTGAGGATGAAACATTATACAATTTGAAAATGGGAAAGGACGAATGCCTTGTTAAGATTGCAAATAAAGTCAAGGGAGCAGGAGGAAACGGCATTATTGACCTTGACATACAATACAGCCTAATCGGAATTGGCGGTGACAGCTATCAGGTTAGCGCATTTGGAATGGGAATGTATTTAAGCCCAAAGGTAATAAACTCAAATGAGTTTATAAAAACAGGAAAATAGTTAAAATCATGCTCTAACTTATGCTAGAGCACTATTCAATTTTTTCCAATCTCTTTTTAAAATCCTCATTTTTACCGCAGTTGCTGATTGCCTTTTTTAAGATGTCTTTCTCGGCTTCGACATCACCCTGCTTTTCATAGATATTAATTAGCGCCTCATAGGCTTTTGTTGAATCCGGCAACTGGAAAATGACTTCCTTATATAGTTTAATTGCCTCATCATATTTATTGCCCTTTTCAAGAAGTTGAGCTTCCTGCATCAGATGGGTGATGCTATCGAACTTACCTTCCCTTTTTGGCTTGATTTTTCCCTCAACATTCTTCAGCTTATCAAAGATGCTGTCCGCTTCATCAGCATCGAAGTTTTTACCGACTTTTCTCTCTTCGCTCATTATATCACCTTAAGGTAGAATTCCCAACATTTTCAATGCCATGTACAATACCAATAGGGAAAACACTATCTTCAACTTCTTTTGAGGTATCCTATGTGCGAATTTGGCACCTAAAGAGGCAAAAGGCACTGAAAAACAAGCAATCAATGCAAAATTGATTAGGCTCACATAACCTATTGAGTATGGAAATGTGCTTACACCCCATCCTGAAACCACATATGATAAGAATCCTCCAATTGCAGTTAGGCAAATAAAGATAGAGGATGTCCCAATGGCTTCAATCATTGAAAATCCAAGAAGCGCAGTTAGGATGGCTATTAGAAATATTCCCCCACCAACACCTAAAAGACCTGATGAGAATCCGACCAAAACACCGATTACTCCAGTTGTGACTAGATTGAATGGTATCCTTGCCTCTTCCCTTTCCTTGTTTATGCTGATGATATTGTTCACAGTAATGAACAGCAACAAGCATCCGAAGATTATTTCCAGAGCCCTTGACGGCATCATGGAAGCTGCAAATCCTCCTATGGCTCCTCCGATTATTCCGAAAATCCCCAATCGGATTCCTGGCTTTATGATATTGTCCATTGTCCGGGTGTGCCTATATGCTCCGCTCAAGGATGTCGGGATGATAATGGCCAGACTGGTTCCAAATGAGATTAATATCGCCAAATCAGGTTCGACACCTATGTATTTCAGTAAAAAATACTGCAAGGGCACAATTAAAAATCCGCCACCTATGCCCAAAAGGCCTGATGCGAATCCTGCGCAGATACCTATCAGCATTAGTCCGATGAAATATTCTATTGGAAACATGACATCACTTTTATAAGTATTAACAATTAAATTATTGTTTATGAAAGTTAATAAAACTATATTAGTTGGAGCGGCATTTATTCTACTTGCGGGAATAATCTTTCTAACTGATTTTTTGAATCCGATTATCCGACCTGTCACATACTTGTTTTTGATGGGATCATCAAAAGGAAAAGACATCATTTTCTTTGGCCTTTTGGGCTTATTCATAATATTATCTCAAGTGATTAAAAAGAAAATCGACACAACCAAGTATTTGAAGGTTTCAATGATAACCGGAGGGGTTTTATTAATTTTAGGCATATTTTTAGAGGTTTTATTCAGAATGCAGATGGGCATTAAGCTCAACACAGTATTCTGCTCTATGACTAACGGCATGAGTTCCACAAGCATCTTGCATACTCACCTGATAAAGTCCATTTTGGGAGCAGTGCTGACTCAGATAATGGGACCGTTTATCCAAAGTGGCATCAACACAGGCGTTGGCCTATATGCTTACGTTCCAAGTTTTGCATTTCTTGTGATTTTGCTTATCCCAATACTATTTGTGGCAATAGTCCTTGCCTCACAGAAACGCCCATGGTTTACAAACTTCCTACTGGCATTCTTTTCAAGCTGCCTGATTATCGGAATTGTTGACGGAGGAATGTTTGCAACCCCGTCATATGTCGGAATATTGGGACTTTACCTCGTTTACAGAAATGGCTACTACATGAATTATATTGTCGGAAAAGTTCTGAAGGACGACAGTCTGCTTGAAGAGAACGAACTAAACCAACCCGTTTACAGAAATCGTGGATTTTCACAAAAAAGATTCATATTTAACCGTTTTGGAATTTACTTCTTTGTAATACTGGTGATACTCCTAAGATTTACAGTTGCATTTGCAGGCGCAGAACCTGACTATTATACGGTGGACATTGTAAATCCAAGTGAAGACATTGATCTTGGAAACATCAGCGTTGAAGTGATTGATAATGAATATGACAACAAAACAAACAAGACCACCTACCACATTGACCCGCAATACAACGAGATGAAACTAATTAACGACCTGAGGGCTCCTCTGGACAATTCGTGTGAATATTATACAGTGTCCTGGAACATTTACTCTTATTTAGAATGATACCATGAAAAAACTCTACTTGATATTACCTATTCTGGCAGGATTGATGTTCGGGTCAAGCGGAATATTTGTGCGCACATTAACCCAGAACGGAATATACCAGACAACACTACTTTTCCTAAGGTTTTCCCTGGCAATAATCCCAATAGCCATAGCCATTATCCTAACCGACAGAAAGCTCTTTAAAGCGGAGCTGAAGGACATTCCACTTTTTTTGGTTTGTGCAATATGCATGGTAGGGCTCAATCTGTGCTACAATGAGTCAATGAATACCGTTCCACTTTCACTGGCGGCCGTGTTGCTGTCAATAGCTCCGATTTATGTCTTGATTTTTGCATATGTGCTCTTCAGAGAAAAAATCACATCCAAAAAGGTGATTTGCATGGTCCTGGCAATTTTGGGATGTGTACTGATGACAGGAGTTCTGGAAAGCGACTTGAGCAGCATACCATTATTCGGAATTTTGTCAGGCATTGGAGCGGGGCTCTTTTGGGCAATCTATCTTATGGCCTCCAAAAAGTCAATCGAAGACGGGAACCACACCTATACGATACTCATCTACTGCACAGTATTCCTTTCACTTGCCCTAATACCATTTACCGACTTCAATCAAATCGGCAATTTTGTAGGCATAGATCCTCTGCCTGCAGTAATCTTTCTAATCATACACTCCACATTTTCATTCGCACTGCCGTATATCTTCTCAACAGTGAGTCTTAAGTACATGGACTCCGGAACATCATCCATTTTCCTATCCGGTGCTGAACCTTTTGCAGCATTGATTTTCGGACTTCTCATATACTCTGAAATCCCATCATTGCTGATGTTTTGCGGATTCCTCTTGACAGTCGGCGCAATGACAATACTCTCAAGGGTTGGCAGTGATGAAAATCCTGCATGAGGTGAGAGGTGTATTTCAACTGTAAATTCCCCGAATTGTAAAATAAGCATTATTTAGACTATTTCTTTCAATTGAAGAATTATACTCCGTAAAACATGAAAGCATTATTTAAAATCATGATAGATTAAAAATGTGTAAAAAATATTGACTTACTCGGAAACATTTTTCATACAGTAAATGAGAACGCTTTGCCCAAATCAACAATAGCTCACCATCCGCCCATGAAAATTGAAAATTCCATTTTAAAATGCAACATTCCCTTCATTAAAAATACAATACATCAAATCTCAGAAAAATGGGAATTTTCAAAAAACTCGATTTAAAGGTAAATTTCAAGTTATCTTGGAAGGGAATTTTTTTCAAGAAAATAAATGAAATCTATCCAAAATCAAAAAAACGGACGATTTTACAAAAACTTATTTATACAAAAAATAAATTTTTAACTATGATTATAAGCATTATCATACCTACCTATAATGAGGAGGATTACCTTCCAAACCTGTTGGATAGTATAAAAAGACAAAACTTTGATGGATATGAAGTAATTGTGGCCGATGCAAATTCAACCGACAGAACCCGGGAAATTGCTGAATCATATGGCTGCATTGTGGTTGATGGAGGTCTTCCGGCAGTGGGTAGGAATAATGGTGCCCGTGTTGCAAAAGGGGAATATCTGCTGTTTTTGGATTCCGATTTGGAGTTGACAGACGACTATTTGAGAAATGTGCTTTATGAATTCAGGATGGAGCATCTGGGAATTGCAATCACCAAAATGAAACCTATGTCCGATAAAATCGAAGACAAGATATTCCACGATTTCGCCAACTATTTCATGATAGGCGTTGAAAAAATCAAACCTCACGGAGCGGGATGCTACGGCATCATAACCAAAAAATCCCTGCATGACGAATGCGGAGGATTCGACGAGTCATTAACATTCGGTGAGGATACAGACTATATTGAAAGACTGGCTGAAAAGGAACGCTTTAGGGTTTTGAGAAATGCAAGAATTGGAGTTTCAACCAGAAGACTTGAAGAGGAGGGCATTGTAACCCTGATAAGGCAATACGGTAAAAGTACCGTTAATGATTTTTTAGGAAAAAGAACAGATGCCGCAGACCTTAACTATAATTTCGGCCACGGCCATGAAAAATTGACAACCGAAAGAATGGAAGGCATTGCAAAAAGAACTGAGCAACTAAATCAGGTGAAAAAGAACTATGACAAGTCGGTTGATATAGTGAAAACCGCACAGGACAACCTTAAAAAGTCACACAATCGTGACAGGAAAGTTGTTTTCTACTGCGTTTGCGGTGAGGGAATGGGTCACTCCATACGTACAGGAGTGATTGTGGACAGGCTTAAGGAGAAATATGACATCTACATTTTCACTCATGGAAACGCCTATAACTATCTGAGTTCAAAATTCGACAATGTCTTTAAGATCGGTGGATTCAATACGGTCTACATTAACAACAAGGTGGATAATGTCAAAACACTTGTCAGCGCTTTAAAAAGAAATCCTCAGAACATGAGATCAAGTTATGATGAGCTCTACAAGAAAGCGAAGGAATTATCCCCAGACGTCATCGTTACTGATTTTGAAATATACTCAACATACGTATCCAAATTGTTAAATATCCCCCTTATTAGCCTTGACAACATGCATATCATCACACAGGCAGACATTTCATATCCTCAAAACCAGAGGCTTGAGATGCTTAAGGCAAAGGCCGTTATAAAGACATATGTTGTCAAGCCAAAGATTCACATCATCACAAGCTTCTTCTATCCGAAGGTCAGGGGAAACCATCATGCGGTAATCTATCCTCCAATCATTCGTGAAGACATTCTGAAATTGGAACCGACCGAAGAAGACCACATTATCGTATACCAAACAAGCAAGGAAAGTGTCAAGCTTGTAAAACGCCTGAAAGCGCTGAAAGACGAGAAATTCATTGTTTACGGTTTCAATAAGGAGGAAGTTGACGGCAACCTGACATACAAGCTATTCAATGAGGACGTGTTCTATGATGATTTGGCCAGCGCAAAGGCCGTTGTCTGCAATGGGGGATTCACATTCATCTCAGAAGCGATTACACTTAAAAAGCCGATCTACTCAGTTCCTGCCAAAGGAAACTTTGAACAGGTGCTTAACGGATACTATGTCCAAAGACTGGGATATGGGGAATACCATGAGGTGATGAGTGTAAACAGGCTTGCAAAATTCCTGAAAAAACTTCCAAAGTATCAGGAAAAATTATCCCAGGTTAAAAAGTACAATAATGATGGAATCATAAAGGAACTGATTTACAGAATCGAAAAATACTCTAAGTGATTTTCATGGGTTATGGAGAATGGCATCCCGGCGATCCGATAGGATTTGGAAATGATATAGGTGCTCCTGAAGTGCCATATATGAGTTATGGTCCTCGAAAAAGGGAAGATGAAGTCGATGAAGAGGAGCTTAAAAAAGAGCGTGAAGAGCGGGATAGGAGATACACTTCGAAAAAGATATCCGATGATGCCTGGAAACTATATCTGGAACACAGATATGGGGAGGCACTGATTTTTATTAATAGGGCTTTGGAATATGATGGTGAAGAATCCAATACGTGGAACAGGAAAGGAGCAATACTTGATGGATTGAACCGGTTTGAAGAGGCTATTGAAAACTATAACATAGCGATTGAACTTGAGGATAGTGAAATCTACAAGAACAACAAGGCCGAAGTTCTAATCGAATGGGCATATTCCTTGAAAGATAAGAGAGAATACGAAAAGGCCCTAGAGAAAATCAACGAATCAATAGACATTTTTCAAAACATCTCATACAAGACATGTGAAAGTGAAGCCTATAACCTTAAAGGACTTATTTTGGAGGAAATGGGCGAGACTCTCAATGCATTCAATGCATATAAAAAGGCGGTCGAACATGTCAGGGATGACGATGAGTGCAAGGGATCCTACAAGAGAAACAGGGACCACTTGCTTCAGTATATTGAGGATGATAAATTCGAATGCCCCAAATGCGGCAATACGCTTATGATAACCGATAATTTCTGCAATATCTGTGGAGCCAAATTCGAGGAGCCCCTTCATAAAAAGGATAAAAGCAAAACACACTACTCCGATGGAGTAACTGTCATTGAGTTTGATGATGAAGATTAAAAAAAATAAGTTAAAACGAGTGTTTATAAAGTAACACCCATTTCTAATTGTTCTGTTAATTCTTTGTACCTGTTACGTATTGTAACTTCTGTAACACCAGCGATGTCCGCAACATCCCTTTGTGTTTTTCTCTCACCGAGTAAAACGGATGCTATGTATAATGCGGCTGCTGCCACACCGGTAGGTCCTCTTCCGGAAGTCAATCCTTTTTCCATTGCCTTTTCAATGATTTCAATAGCTTTGGATTGTGCTTCACCGGACAAACCTAATTCACTTGCGAATCTAGGAACATAATCCACTGGGGAAGTTGGAGGCAATTTAATGTTTAGTTCACGGGTAAGGAACCTGTATGTTCTTCCAACCTCTTTTTTGGTTACACGAGAGACTTCAGCAATCTCATCGAGGGTACGAGGTACGTTACAACGTCTGCATGCCGCATATAATGATGCCGCTACAACCCCTTCAATACTTCTTCCACGAATAAGCTTGTTGTCCACTGCACTTCTGTAGACCACACTTGCAGCTTCCCTTACGCTTCTAGGAAGACCTAACCTTGAGGAGTCACGGTCCAGTTCACTCAATGCGAACGCAAGGTTTCTTTCGGTAGCTCCGGAAATCCTGATTTTCCTTTGCCATTTTCTTAATCTGTACCATTGAGCCCTGTTTCTTGCAGGTATGTCACGACCGTAGATATCCTTGTTTCTCCAGTCGATCATGGTACTTAGACCTTTATCGTGAATTGTGTATGTGATTGGAGCACCAACCCTGGTACGTTTGTCTCTTTGCTCATGGTCGAATGCTCTCCATTCAGGACCCATATCTACTAGGTTCTCATCAATGACTAATCCGCAACGAGCGCATACAACTTCCGCTCTTTCATAGTCACCTATCAATTCTTCTGAACCACATTCTGGACATACTGTTTGTTTTGAATCATCGTAAACATCACTTGATCTTCTATTTTCGATTTCTGATTTGCGTCCTCTTTTAGGAGTTTCATTTACTTTCTGTGGCGTGGTTTCATCCTCCTTTTCTTCTGTTTTTTAGATTTTGGTCTTGATACAAATAGTTTTTCACCACTATTTTTCTGAAGTTCATCCCTATCCGCTGACCTGAACAGGCGGATTGAGATGTATGGTTTTTTTGTAGGTCCGAAAACATAGCTGACCTTACCTATCTTGTTCTTCTTACTGTCAAAAACAATTCCCCCTGGTGCGGGTGTCTTGGTAGATCTTGCTATCAGTTTTCCTGAGTTTGCCACATGCAAACTGTTACCTAAAAATTTCATAAAATCAAACTTAAAATCAAATCTGTATCATTTATATAATTAGAAATAGGTAGTATATATAGTTACCGATATATTTATATATAAATATTGGTTTCTATTTAAATGTTTTTCTATTTCAATCCGGTGATTTGAGCAAGGGTTTTGCCGTCGGCAATGTCATCAATAATTTTTGATTCCTTAATCTTGACGCCGAGTGTTGCCACCATGGTCTGATTGAACAGCTCCCTCGGAATCACAACGATGCCGCTTTCATCACCTATGAAAAAGTCGCCGGGATTGATCTTGACATCCTCAACAACAATTGGCTCGTTCAAGGTTCCCAAACCTAATGCTGAACCGGCATTCGGACAGAAGTTGCTTGCAAAGACCGGGAAATCCATATGCAGTAACGCATCCAAGTCACGTGCAGACCCATAGATGACGGTCGCCTTGATGCCGTTGTCACGGGCGCAGGTGGATGCAAGCTCGCCCCAAATCGCTTTGTCATCATCGCTGACCTTAAAAAACAGGATGTCCCCTTCTGCGGCCTCATCGATTGCCAATGCGGAGGTGCCCCAGTCATCGCTTTCGGTTTCGACTGTGAAGATTGACCCCCATACCTTCTGGTTGTTAATCGGCTTGATTGACTGTATTGAACCTGACCTTCTGGAGATTCCGTTATATGCATCTGAAACCTGACAGGCGGAAACATTGTCAAGCAGGGACATTAAATTAATGTGATTATCGTAATTCTTGCCATTGAACTTCAAATCGTCAATAGTAACATCATCTAAGTTAATTTTATCAATATCTACACGTTTTTTCAAATTTTTATTTTTATTCAAAACATCACTTGGACTTATTGCCATAATTCATCACTTCAATTTAATAATATATGTTACCATGTTAAAATAGATTTCACATATTTTATATATTAGTTTAATCTAAAATATTATTTGGAGTATTGAAAAAAATACTTATGAAAATTATTATATGCTCATAGAGTTTATTTACATTTATTCAATTATTAAATTATTATTATTAATTAATCAAAAGACAGGAGAAAATTTATTATTAAGGCAAAATTCAAGTTAAGAATCAAGATTACATAGACCACAATATGAAAAAATGATAACTCCTTAATAGTAACACACTCCAAATGTATTAACTCTTTTTAGTGTATATAAGGTCAAAAAGGCCAAATTTATCGTATAATTTATGCAAGTTACTTGCCTAAAAATAATTTATATTTTTAGATATTACATAAATTATCCCGATTTAATTAAGCTTAGGAGGCTTAAATATGGGAAAAGGTGAAGAATTAACAACAACAAAATATTTAATTCATGCTCAAATCACCGCTAACGGTATTGTTGAAAAACCAGATGTTGTTGGTGCTGTATTTGGGCAAACTGAAGGTTTACTTAGTAACGATTTAGATTTAAGAGAACTCCAAAGAACTGGAAGAATAGGCAGGATCCAAGTTAACATCCACTCAAACAGTGGAAGAGCAAAAGGTGAAATTGTAATTCCTTCCAGTTTAGACAGGGTTGAGACCGCCATACTCGCTGCATCACTCGAAACCATCAACAGAGTAGGTCCTTGTGAAGCAGAAATCAGAACTTCAAAAGTTGAGGATGTAAGGGCAGTCAAAAGGGAACAAGTTGTTAACCGTGCTAAAGAGATTTACAAAAACATGGTTGAAAGCGTTGGTCCTACCAGCATGAGAATGATTGAGGAAGTAAGGGAAGCAATGAGAGTTCATGAAATCTCTGAATACGGTGAAGACCGCCTCCCAGCTGGTCCAAGCATACACACATCCGATGCAATTATCGTGGTTGAAGGCCGTAGCGATGTTTTAAACCTACTTAAATACGGTATCAAAAACACCGTTGCAGTCGAAGGAGTGAGCGTTCCTAAATCCATTGGAGAATTAAGTAAGAAAAGAACCACAACCGCATTTGTAGATGGTGACAGAGGCGGAGAATTAATCTTAAAAGAATTATTGCAAATCGGTGATGTTGACTATATTACCCGTGCACCTAAAGGAAAAGAAGTTGAAGACCTGGAAAAAGACGAAGTCCTCGTGGCTTTAAGAGACAAGGTCCCAACCGCACAGTTTTTAGCATCAACCAACCTATTGAACGATTCCAATAAAAGAAAAGAAAACAACAGAAACCACAACAATAGGAAAAACCAAAAATACAACCGCAACAACAGACACCAACAACAGCAAGCTGTTAAAGAACCTGAAATAGAAGATGACGAAGTTAGCCTAATGAAAGACATGCTAAAAGAGTTTGAAGGATCAGGTTGCGGAGCTATCTTGGATGAAGCATTGAATATGACCAAAGAGGTAGAGGTTGAAAATATCTATGAGGAAATCAAGAATATTGAAGGAACCGCCGACACCGTAATATTCGATGGCGTTATCTCACAAAGACTTGTGGATGTTGCATCCGAAAAAGGAATCAACAAACTGGTTGCATTCAAATCCATGAATATAGTTAAAAAACCTCAAAACGTTAAGTTAATAACTATTCAATAGATATTAAACTAAACAAAACAGTAAATATTAATTGTTCATTATATAATAATGGGATTAAAAATTGGAGGACAAATAAATGAATATAAATATGGAAAATTATTATAGTACTAGGAAAAATGTTTTTGAAAGAATACAAGATGCTAGTACCGCCACCAAGTTACTTATGTCATTATTGATGGCATGTTTTACAGGTATAATGGCTCAAATCATTATCCCTCTCCCATGGACTCCAGTTCCAATAACCGCTCAAACCTTTGCAGTGTTATGTTCTGGATTATTCTTAGGTAAAAAATACGGATGTTTAAGCCAAATCTTGTACGTGGTCTTAGGTATTGCGTTCATCCCATGGTTCGGTGGAATGACTGGAGGACTTGAAGTATTTTTAGGTTCAACCGGAGGATTCCTTATCGGATTCATCATTGCATCTTACTTCATTGGATTAATTACTGAAAAGTATGCTCATGCACGTAGCTTTACTAAAATGGCTCTTGTCATCGGGATTGCAAACTTTGCATTAATCTACATTCCAGGTTTAGCAGGTCTTGCATTGTTCCTCGGTTTCCAAGGAACCAGCGTTGGAATCATTGACCTCTTGATGATGGGTCTCATTCCGTTCATTGCAGGAGACATCGTAAAAATATTAGCTGCAGCATCAGTGTCTAAAGTATTTTTACCAAAAGACTAAAAAAAAGTTTTCTAAACTTTTTTTCTTTTTTTATTATTTTTTGATTTAAATGAAACTTGTTTTACGCGGCCATCATTTGTTATGCCTTAAGGGTTTTCAGGGATACGGCTATGACGAAAACTTCACAAGGAACATGACCGAAGTCAATATTAAAAGAAAGCGGGAAAATGTCACGGTCTCACTTGTTGCATCGCCAGATGACATCTGTTGTGCCTGTCCAAACCTGAAGGACGGCATTTGTGAAGATGAAACCCAAAACGAACGGATAATCCGTATGGATGAGGAAGTGCTGAAAAACCTTGATCCGTCAAGGGACTATGATTCCATAGAACTCTTTGAAAAAATCGATGAAATTTTCACTACTGAAGAAAGCGTTTCTGAAATCTGTTTTAATTGTTTATGGCATGAGGAATGCTTATTTTATCAAAATTTGTTAAATAACCGATAGATTTAAATACTACATAATAAATATATATTAAATGTTGTACACAGTACAATTGTAATAGTCCCGTAGGGTAGTGGTAATCCTTCTAGGCTTTGGACCCGGAGACGGCGGTTCGACTCCGCTCGGGACTACTAAAAACTTTTTTTATGGATATTTTTATGGAAAAGCTATTACTTATTGGAATTGATACAAGAAGTATGCTTAACAGCGCATTGAAATTAGATTATGAAGTCTATTCTACAAGCTATTTTTCAACTTCAGACACTCCCATCATCAAAAACCAAAAGATCATACTAAAGGAAAGCGATGGTGAAAGTTGCGGAGAGTTTGAAAATCAATTCGATGCCAAAGAGATTTTGGATATATCCCGAGACTACATTGACGAGGTCGATTACATCATTCCAATTTCAGGAATTTCACCAAGTGACTTTTCAAAAAATGACAGGAAGAAGATTCTGGGAAGTGTGGATGTTGCAGACATTGAGGACAAGTACAGATTCTACAAAAAAATCAAGGATGAATTCCTCACACCTGCGACTTTTAGTGTGAGTGATATAGGTGAGGCCATTGAAATAAACAATTCTTATCCTGACATTCAATTTATTTTAAAACCGCTTCAAGGAAGTGGAGGTTATGATGTGAACCTATTGGATAATGATTATGATTTTGAATTTAATGGTAAGGAATTTATTTTGCAGGAATATGTAAGTGGAATAAACCTAAGTTCATCAGTACTTGCAAGCAAAAGTGAGGCAAAGGCAATAACCCACTCAAGGTTGCTGACCATGAACGACTTCGGAAATGACAGTTTCATATATGTCGGAAACATTCTCCCACTGACTGAAAAGTCAATCATGGGCAAGGTCGAAAAAATGGATGAGCTAATAGCCAACATGAAAGACACAAGCGAAAGCCTGGCGGAAAAATTCAACCTGATGGGATCAAACGGTGTGGACTACATACTCAATGAGAAGGGACTCCATGTAATTGAAGTAAACCCAAGGATTCAGGGAACATTCGAATGCGTGGAAAAGGCATATGGTATAAACATGCTTGAGGCCCACATCAAGGCATGCCATGGAGAAATTATCGAAATCGGCAATCCGAAATATTATGCCTACAAAAAAATAGTCTACTCACCGACAAGGATGAAATACTCGCAAATAGATTTAGACAACATCTATGACCTTCCGCACACCGGTTCCATAACGGAAAAGGATGAGCCTTTGCTTACAATCATTGACAAGTCAAGTGATTTCGAAAAATTATATGAAAAAGTAGAATCTGCTAGCCAAATCGTCGATAGGGCAGCTAGAATAAACCGACTAGATGCATAATAAAGAATAATACTCCAATTGTTATCATAAAAGTAGTAATAATCATTCCACGGGTCATCCAGATAAATACTTTAGCCTTGTTATCCGGGTCCTTCATAAATTGGTCAATTGGATTTCTTTTCATTTTTTACACCATTTCTAGAAAAAAATTTTTTTACAGTAACTTCCTTATAAAAACTCTTTTTAAAAATAAACTCTTAATTTAACTTCAAATAAAAAAATAATAAAAAATAAAAGAAAATGAGAAGTTTAGGAAAAATTTAAGCTTCTGCATTTTTAGCAGCTTCGGCCGCTGCAGCAGCTTTTTCATTTTTCTCCATTGTTGACCTAATCATTTTCAATCTTACAAAGTTTTCTCTTTCCATTTCTTGGAGTCTCATATCAATATACTTTTCAGTATTTTGGAATCTTGGAATCATAATGTGCTCTAAAGCGTTTACTCTACGTTTAGTTGATTCAATCTCCTCAGCAAGCAAGAAAATTGTTTTTTCCACTTCACCAAGTTCGATTAAATACTTGAGAGATTCCTCGAATTTCTTTGCAGCTTCGTCTAATTGTATGGTAGTGTCTGCAAAACCGTAACCCCTGTCAATAATGGATCTTTCTTCCATTTTAACATTGGTAACAGGTACTGCTACACCCATAACGCTCCTTGATGTGATTTCAACATCAATGGATTCTTTAACTGATAAAGCTGCTTTTCTAACAGCTAAATCACCCATAGCAATTTGAGCTTCAACTAAAGCTTCATTTGCTTCTTTTAGACTTAATTCTGCATTTTCACGAATACCTTTGACACGATCCAAGATATCAAAAAACTCTTTGATTAAAGCATCCCTTTTTTCCTTGAGCAAACCGTGTCCTTTAACAGCCAGTTTGGTCCTGTTTTTAAGGGATAATAATTCCATACGAGTTGGATTAATTCCATCAATAATATCTTGTGCCATTTAATCACCTACATTACTGTAACGAGATTATACATCTTTTGGAAGGTATTGTTCAATAAATTCTTCTTTAACCCTTTTGAGCTCTGCTTTAGGTAAGATTTTAAGTAAACTCCAACCGAGATCTAAAGTTTCAAAGATGGTTCTGTCTTCATCCTTACTTTGAGTAATGAATTGATCTTCAAATGCTTGAGCAAATTCTAAGAACTTTTGATCCCTTTCGGTAAGTGCTTCTTCCCCTACAACCGCAACGAGGTCTCTTAATTCACGACCTTCAGCATATGCGGAATAAAGTTGGTCAGATACACCACTGTGGTCATCACGAGTTTTGCCTTCTCCAATACCACCACTCATCAAACGAGAAAGTGAAGGAAGTACGTCTACAGGAGGGTAAATACCTTTCCTTGAGATTTCCCTACTTAATACGATTTGTCCTTCGGTAATATAACCGGTTAAGTCAGGAATTGGGTGAGTAATATCGTCTTGAGGCATAACTAAGATAGGCATTTGAGTAATGGAACCTTCTTTACCGTCAATACGTCCTGCTCTTTCATAGATACCTGCGAGGTCAGTGTACATGTAACCAGGGTAACCTCTTCTTCCAGGTACTTCTTCCCTAGCTGCGGAAATTTCCCTTAAAGCTTCACAGTAGTTGGTCATATCTGTTAAGATAACCAATACTTGCATACCTAAGGTGAATGCGTAATATTCAGCAGTGGTTAAAGCCATTTTTGGAGTTAAGATTCTTTCAATAGCAGGGTCGTCTGCTAAGTTCATGAATACTGTTAATTTTTCTAAAGCTCCAGTACGTTCGAAGTCTCTCATAAAGAAGTTTGCTTCTTCGTTTGTAATACCCATAGCTGCAAAAATTACTGCGAACTCGTCTTCAGCACCTAATACTTTAGCTTGTCTTGCAATTTGTACAGCCAAATCGTTGTGAGGTAAACCAGATCCTGAGAAAATAGGAAGTTTTTGTCCTCTTACTAATGTGTTCATTCCGTCTATGGTTGAGATACCAGTTTGAATAAATTCTTCAGGGAATTCACGAGAAGCAGGGTTCATAGGAGCCCCGTTAATATCCAATTCTTCATCTGGAATAATTTCTGGTCCGCCGTCAATAGGTTTACCGATTCCGTTAAAGATACGTCCCATCATGTCTTTGGACACACCGATTTTAGCGGTTTGACCAGTGAATCTGGTTTTGGTATCTTTAGTGTTTAAGTCATTTGTTCCTTCGAATACTTGGATAACAGCAACATCTTTAGTTACTTCAAGAACTTGTCCACTTCTTTTTTCACCAGTAGGTGTTTCAATATCTACAATTTCATTGTAACCAACGCCTTCTACTCCTTCAACAACCATCAAAGGACCTGAGACTTCAGATACAGTAGTATATTCTCTAGTTTTAATATTTGTATTCATTTTTAAGCCTCACTGCATTGTTTAGTAATTGCGGATTGAATTTCTTCAATTCTTGCGTCAAATTCATCTTGGTGTATGTATTTCATTTTACCAATTTCTTCTTTAACAGGTAAAGCTACAATATTTGCAATAGGAGCTCCTCTGTTAACTGCTGCAAGAGATTCATCGTAGAACTGGAGAATAGTTTTTAACATTTTGTACTGTTTATCAGGAGCACAATATGTATCTACGTCATCAAATGCATTTTGTTGTAAGAAATCTTCTCTTAACATACGGGTGGCTTCTAATGTAGCTTGGTCAGTTTCTGGTAATGCATCAGGACCGACTAATTGTACAATTTCTTGTAACTCAGATTCTTTTTGTAATAAGCTCATAGCTTTATCACGAGTTGCTCTCCAATCTGCTGCTACGTTTTCAGCCCACCATCCTTCAATACTGTCAACATATAATGAGTAACTTTGTAACCAGTCAATTGAAGGGAAGTGACGTTTATCTGCAAGGGATGCGTCTAGCGCCCAGAACACTTTACAGATACGTAATGTGTTTTGAGTAACAGGTTCGGATAAGTCCCCACCAGGAGGTGATACTGCACCAACTACGGAAATGGAAGCGATTTTTGGATCAGTTCCGATAGTTTTAACCCTTCCAGCCCTTTCATAGAATTGTGCTAATCTGGATGCTAAGTATGCAGGGTAACCTTCTTCCCCAGGCATTTCTTCTAATCTTCCAGAAATTTCCCTCATAGCTTCTGCCCATCTTGAGGTTGAGTCTGCCATGAGCGCTACGTCGTAACCTTGGTCACGGTAGTATTCAGCAATTGTAATTCCAGTATATACACATGCTTCCCTAGCCGCTACCGGCATGTTGGAAGTGTTAGCAATAAGAACAGTTCTGTCCATCAATGGGTTTCCGGTTTTAGGGTCGTCGAGGAATGGGAATTCGGTAAGTACTTCTGTCATTTCGTTACCACGTTCTCCACATCCGATATATACAACGATGTCTGCGTCTGCCCATTTAGCTAATTGTTGTTGAGTAACAGTTTTACCTGATCCGAATGGACCTGGAATGGCTGCTGCTCCTCCTTTAGCTACGGAGAAGAAAGTGTCTTGTGCTCTTTGTCCAGTTACTAATGGTATATCTGGATCTAATTTTTCTATGTATGGACGGCTTCTTTTTACAGGCCATTTTTGGAGCATTTGAACTTTTTCACCAGCAATTTCAGCGATGTCCTCAAGTACGGTGTATTCGCCTTCAGCTGCGATTTCAGTTACTTCACCTTCTAATGTTGGAGGAACTAGGATTTTGTGTAAAACCGCAGTGGTTTCTTGTACTTCACCAAGAACGTCTCCGCCTTTTACTTTGTCTCCAACTTTAGCCACTGGTTTGAATGCCCATTTTTTCTCTTTGTCAATGGAATCTACATCAATACCCCTTGCAATGAAATCACCAGATGCTTCTCTGATGATTCTTAAAGGTCTTTGAATACCATCGTAAATTGAACTCATAATACCAGGACCGAGTTCTACTGACAATGGACCACCAGTACATTCTACTACTTCACCCGGTTGAATACCGGCTGTTTCTTCATATACTTGGATAGTTGCGGTGTCACCTTCAAGCTCAATGATTTCCCCGATAAGCTTTTCGTCACCTACCCTAACCATCTCAAGCATCTGAGCCCCTCTCATACCATCTGCAATAATAACAGGCCCAGCAATCTTAATAATATTTCCTTCAATAATCATTTAACCATCTCTACCCCAATAACTCTTTTAATAAGGTCATTTATTTGATCAGATGAACCTTCTGAGGACCCATCTTTATCAGGTATTTCAATTATCATTGGTAAAACATCAGAACCAATTTTTCTATTAATATGATTTCTTATTTCATTAGCCATTAATTGAGTAATGATAATAATTGAAATTTCGTCATCTAAAAATTTATCAAAAGCTGCGATAGCTTCTTCAGGAGTATTTACTACTTCTGCTTGTTTGACACCACCTAATCTAAATCCTGAAACAGTGTCAATATCACCTATAATTGCTACTGAACTCATATTAACATCTCCATGATTTTAGAATTAGGGAAGTCTGCTTCTCTTTTTGCTCTTGCAATAATTTTTAAATTCTTGATTTCATTTTCTTTTTGACTTAAATAACCAATAATTGGACCAATTCCTAATGGTTTTTTAGAAGCTAAAGATTTTGAATAGTCGGAAGTGTATTTGTCCAATGCTTTTTCGAACACTGCGACTGAACCTGTTTCGTTGTATACAGGCATTACATCAGTCAATGCTTCAGCATATTTTGTTCCTTCCAATCCAGAGACAACGTTTGTAACGTCTGGAGATTCCATTAAATCTTTAAGTTTCCAATCACGTAATTGGTACCCTTCCTCTAATATATAAGGAGAGATTGCATCATAATCAAGGCCATCTTCTTTAGCCCTTATAATTAGTTTAAGGTTAGCTACATCAACTTGAGTTCCAACATATGAGTATAAGATTTGTTTGTTTTCATCTGAAGGAACGTCAGAAGAACGTAATAATTTGCCTAAATAGTATTTATCTAAAGCGGATTCCAATGGAAGAACCATTTTAGAATCTTCATATTGTGGAAGAGCATCTTCTAATGCCGCTGCGTATTCAGTACCATCTAAACTTGTTACGATATCGGTTACGCTTTCGGAATCGGCTAATGATTCTAAATCATCGTATAGTGAACCACAAGGAATTAACAATTCTCTTGTTTCATCAGGAGTGAGACCAACTTCCTTAGCAGTTAAGAGACTTTTGATGTTGTCGATGTCCGCTTTTTTAGACATTACAACAAAAGGATCTTTAATGTCTTTAGGAGCTAATCTTGCTACGAAATCGTAAGTGTTAGCACGTTCTACATCGAGTGCTTTGTCAAGTGGGTATTCGTCTAAAACGTCAGCATAATCAGGAGTGCCTCTGAGATAGTTTTCAACTTCTTCGACATTGTTGGTTTCAACAATTTCGGAAATTTGTTTTTCATCAAAGAGTCTTCCTTTTCTAGCTCTTACTCTTGCACTTGGGTTAAGATAAGGATAAATGTCCAAAATTGGTCTGGATGTAATGATTACAACTACTGCACCTACAATAAGCACTGCTAATATACAGAATACAAGAAATGTTTCTTGTGTAAGTCCAACAGAACTTATTAAGGTAGCAATTCCATCTGCCATAATTTATCCTCCTAATTATTTAAATAATATTTCAGCAACTTCACTACGTAAGATACTTTTAAATCTTTCTAATCTAGCTTCAATTGTGTTATTTACTTCAATATCTCCATTAATGGTTTTTAAAACAGCTCCACCCATAGCATCAATAGGTTCACCTACTGTGAAATTGATTCCGTTTAATTGGAAGGAGTCTGAACCACTTGCAGATAAATCTTGTTTAAGACTGTTTGTATCAGCTTCATTTAATTGAATAATTAAATCATTACCGCCTATTTCATCAGCAGCTTCTTTAATCATTTTACTTAATGAATCTTTGTATTCATCGTCGCCAGAAGAAGCTTTGACTTTTAATTCTCCAATAGCTTGATTGAAAGCAGCTTCAATTACTTCTTCTTTAGCGCCTAATTCTGCTCTACGAGCATTCATCTTAGCTTCAGAGATAATTTGCTGATATCTCATATCAGATTGTTTTTTACCGTTTTCTAAAATTTTTGTTTTTTCGACTTCGGCAGTTTTTTCAGCTTTTGCTTGAATAGCTGAAACTTCAGCATTTGCATCTTGAATGATTACATCAGCTTTCTCTTGGGCTTCAGACATTATGCTTTCAACAATTTTACTTGTGCCTGAGCTCATATAAAATGCCTCCTTAACCTAAGATTCCACCGAATACCATAAGTAAAATAGCAATCAAGAAACCGTAAATAGCTTGAGTCTCTGGTAAAGCGGAGAAAATAATACCACGAGCAAACATATCATTGTCTTCTACAATAGCACCAACGGATGATGCTGCTGCCATACCTTGTCCCATACCGGAACCTAAACCTGCAAATCCAATGGATGCACCTACACCGATAGCAACAATACCTGCTTCAGTAGGTAATCCTTGTCCTCCACCTAATAATCCGGAGAACACTAATAATAAGATTGCAACCAAGAAACCGTAAATAGCCTGAGTTTCTGGCAATGCAGAGAAAATAATACCTCTTGCAAACATGTCATTGTCTTCTGCAACTGCGCCTACAGATCCAGCAGCTGCCATACCTTGACCTAAACCGGAACCTAATCCGGCAAAACCAATTGCTACTCCAGCACCAATAGCTGCTAAAGCAGTACCTAAAGCAATTTCTACCATATTTAATTCACCTTTGAAATAATATTGATTTTTTTAAATTTAATTTAAGATATAAATGAAAAATTTTTAATTTATTTAATTTTTGTAAATGTTCTTTTTGCTTTGAAAGCATCGAATTTACCTTTACCTTCCATGAAGAATTGTGAGAAGAACTCTACATAGTTAAGACGTAAAGCGTTAATAAATGCACCTAATACTTGGAAAGCAAAGTTTGCAATGTGTCCACCGATAAATACGATGATTGCAGCAACAATACCTACCACAGGAACCATATTGTTTAACATTTGAGCTAAGATGTTTACTGTCATAGCAATACCACCAGTAGCTAAACATAATGCTAAAAGACGAGCGTAGGACAATACATCTCCCATGTAACCGAAAATATCCATTACACCGTATGCACCGTTAGCCCATACTAACATTCCGATAGTTGCAACTATTAATATTCCACCTAATACCATACCAATCATACCGATTGCAGGCATCATAACTCCTAAAGCAAGGAAGATAATACCGGCTTCGAAAACAAACCAACAAATTTGAGAACCGATAGCCTCTTTAACATTTCCGTATCTTAAGTTGTTAATAGCACCAATAATGAATCCAATATTAGTGTAAACAAGACCAATAGCGATAGCTATTATCAAAATAGTATCAGGGTGTACAAATGCTTCTACAGGAGCAAATACAGTTGGTAAACGGAAACCAGCTATTCTTTCTGGGAAGTCCCCAATGAAACCATTGGTTATCAGACCCAGTACGACGGCCCACAGACCGGACCAGATTAAGATCCAACCGAATGAATGCATTGACTCTTTAACTTTACCCATACCTTTTAATAACACTACACCAATAAGAGCTACAACTAAACCATAAACTGCATCGGTTAAACAGAAACCGAAGAATAATGGGAATGTGATTGCAACAAATATTGTTGGATCGATAGCGTTATAACGTACCGGAGAGTACATGTCTACAAGGTATTCGAAAGGTTTTGCATACCATCCATTTTGTTGTAAAACCGGAACATTTTCATCATCTGTACCTTCAACCTCTATTGTTTCAAAGGCACAATGTCCGTCAGAACTTTTTTCAACCAATTGTTCGACCTTTTCGGTATCCTTAACAGGTACCCAAGCTTCAAGAACGTATGCGTCCTTGGTTTGAACAAATGAGGAGAGAATTTCGTTCTTTTCTTTTTCATTTTCCAATTGTTCTTTGAGTGCTAATATATCGTCATCCCATTGTTCAGCAACTGATCTCAATTCGGATTTTACAGATGCTCTTTCGGATTCAATGGTTAAGAGTCTTGAATCAGCATTTGAAATGATTTGTTGAGGGGTTCCTTCAACATCGCCCACTTCAATTTTCTCAAAGTCGAATTTACGAAGTGTTGAATAAACATCATCACTAAATTCTTTCAATGTTACTACGACGATAATTTCGCCTTCCTTATCATCCGCAGGAACAGTAAAAATATCTAATTCGTCTGTCAGTTTACTTAATTCGTTTTTGATTTCTGAAGCAGATTCAGCATTAATCCTACCAACAGTAGTAGAAGTGTACTTAGAATCTTTTAAATCAGCTAAATCCATGTCAAAATTAGACAAGCGATTAGCCAAACTTTTATTAGACTGTAGTTCACTTGTTTCAGCGTCGAGTGCGGATAGTTTTCCTTCTATAACACTTGTTTTAGCTTCCACCTGGGATAGGGTGTCTTCGGCCTTTGCAATAAAGGCTTCAGTATCCATTTTTTCTACTTCTTTTTGAACAGGTAAATCCGGACTAATAAAAGACATTGCTAAGTCTTTTAACCCATGGCCTTCTGATAAAGAATTTCCTAATAGTTCAGATATACCGTTTGTTTTCATAAGAAGAGAAGATAGTTTACCAGTATATGGAGTGGCTTTAGCAGGAGTTACTAATTCCGCTAATTCAGGATCTTGCTGAATGCTATCAGAAATATCACTGATTTGAATGAGCCCTGATTCGTGGAGAGCATCCACTGTAGGAGCTACATACTTCTCCAGTGTAACAATTCTAATTTTTCGCATTCTAGCTGTCTTGAACATATAATCTCACACTACAAAATATTTTTGACAATTACTGAAGCGGCTTCGTCAACATTTGCCATAGCTTTGTCCTTTAGGGCTTTAACGTCCGCTTTGGACTGCTCAGCAATAGTTTGCGCTTCTTTTTTAGCTTTATCTTCTGCATCAAAAACAGTATCTTTAGCGTCGTCTTCAGCTTGCAACTTAATGGAGGAAATAACTTCCTCAGCTTTAATTTTTGATTCAGCAATCAAGTCTTTTGATTGTGCCTCTGAATCAATAATAAGTTGTTCAGCATCGGATTCAGCTTTTTTAATCATTGTGATTGCGTCTGATATCTCTGCCATAATTAATCACCATGGTATACTTATTTTTGTTGAGCAATATATATATCTTTTACTATTTAATATTGTTAAAAATTCGTAAAATTTAAAATAAGTTAAAAAAAAGTATTCAAAAAATAATATTTACATGAAAAAATTTGAGAAAAAAAAGAATAAAAGATAAATAGCTTATCTATAGAACCATTTCAATATATTAGGTGGTAACTTCTGCATATAAGCAAGAATTGCAATTATTACAATAATCAGACCCACAATTACAAACTCTATGCTGTACGGATAAGCCAATAACATGTACCCGCTTACACCTATGACAATACCTTCGAAAAAGAAGACTGCCTTGGTCCAACCTGGGTTGAACATTATGATTAAGTAAGCAACCGCAATCAAAATCAGTATGATTGCTGTGGCCATGACATCATTTGTAATTGGCTGGTGTCTCAAAAATGGAGATATAGCCCAGACAATCAAAACCAATGCCAACATTACCCCTAATAATTTAAACATTTTTACGTTTGCCATAATAACACTTGCTTTTAACTCTTGACTTCATAATATTTATATCATTTCATATTAACTAGTATACATGGAAAGGGCAGTTTGGATAATATTAAATAAGCATTTTTCACTCACCTTGGACGGTGAAATGGCGGATGGTAAAGTCATTGACAAAAAGTTCTCACCCGGAGAGGACATTTGGACAAATGAACTTCCACGTTTAGGTTTTAGTGATGAGAAGGTTCAAAACGACTATAACGAGTTCATCTCAGATATATTGACCTTATTTTCAGAACCTCAAGTCGATGAAGTCCTCATAAATGCAAAAATAGGCGAGGAGTCAGAATACCTCAACTGTGAAAACCCCCTGCTGATTAGAAAAATTGAAGAATATAGTGTGGATGAGATTATAGAATAGATGTGGCCTTTTCCAATATCTCTTCAATCGTATTGTATTCCAAAGGATTTCCCTCATCGTCAACTGTTTCTGTTGTAATCAAAACATTCGGGGAAGCCCATAGGAAGGAATATGCGAAATAAATCACATTCACAAATATCGCTATTGACAGGAAAAACAGCCCAATGATTAAAAAGACCGCATGGATTAGAGGATTGCCGTATTTCTTTCTCTTCATCAATATGAAGTTATCCTGCTCTTCGATAATGTTGAACTTGTACTGAGACAATTCCTCAGATATCCTCTCCATATCCTTGGAATCATCCGCCTTAAGTATAAACAATGACATTTTAATCTACATATACCACAAATTCGTCAAGTTCCTTTCTTGGAGTGTCCCTAGGTTCGGCATTTCCGTAACCCAAAGGAGTGAAGAGTACAGCTTCCTCATTTTCATCCAAATTAAGGAATTCGTGAGCCTTATATTTCTTGAATGCACCGATGTAGCATGTTCCAAGCCCCACATCTGCAGCGGCAAGAATCATATGATCCATTACGATGGTTGCGTCAATGTCTGCAATGTTCTTCATATCCCATGGTCTTGTCCATGCCTTATTCTTGACTGCAACGACGCACAATACGTAAGGAGCTTCAACAAACCATTTTGCACCGTAAATTTCAGACAGTTCATCCTTATGCTTTTTGGTGTCTATGACATACACCTTGAATGGCTGTGCGTTGACGCCTGTTGGTGCAATTGTTGCAGCCTTCAGGACGTATTCAAGCTTTTCCTTTTCAACTTCCTTATCCAAGTAACCTCTTACGCTGTATCTTTCAGTTATAACATCTATAAATTCCATATCATCTTCCTCCAACGTATTCTATATCATCAAGGTCGCAGAATCGTCTGAATTCCTCTTCATCCATTTTTTCCTCATGAATATGGGCAATTATTCCTGGAACTCTTCCGATTATAAACACTCCCAATCCCAATTCTGGGTCAAAGCCCAAATCTGACAATATCGCTGCATTTGCGCCGTCGACATTTAGCTTAATGTTTTTCTTTTCAAACACCAAATCCTGAATGGCCAATGCCAGTTTAAGATGAGGTCCTATGAAACCCTCCTTAATCGCCATTTCAATTAACTTGTCAGCCCTTGGGTCTGTGCTATGGTACCTATGTCCGAATCCAGGCACCTTTTTGCCCTTAAGGACATAATCCTTATAGACCTCAATTGCCAGGCTTGCAATCTGCTTATTGTCGATGTCCGGATCATCAATCAAACGTGCTGTGCTGATTTTGGATTGATATAACTCCATTGTCTTTTCAATCGCTCCGGCGTGCTTGTGTCCAAAGGACAATAACGCACCAGCAACAGCGGAATTCAATGGAGATCCTGAAGAGGCAATTAGGCGTGCTGTCTGTGTGCTTGGCGGAGTTACACCATGGTCACAGAATGACACCAGAACATGATTGAATATCCTCGCTTCCTTAAGAGTTGGCAATCTGCCCCTCAAAAGTAGAAAAATCATGTCACTGTATCTGATCTTTTCGATTAAATCCCTTTGATTGTATCCTCGAGTGACAATCTTGTCCTTTTCGACACGTGAGACCGCAGTCTTTAAGGAATGGGGATTGACATTAAAATTATTCTCTTGCATTTTTAAACCTTTAATCTTGTTAATTAAAAATAATATTTAAATAGTATATAAAACTTCATAATTTCAAACTTGCAACGCGTGGCTCAACAAAGCATGATGGCCTGATTGAGACTATCCTGACCCCGCTTGCGCGTTGATTTCCAATGTTTAAATAACATCCCAAAACAGTGGTTCTGCCTCCAAAGCCCATTGGTCCTATGCCTGATTCATTTAACTTGCAGGTTATTTCCTTTTCAACTTCGGATTGCTTGTCCAGATTTCCATAGGCTATTGACTTCAACAGGAGTGAAGTTGCCTCGTAATGTGTTCTTCCAATTCCGATTGATGGTATTGATGGTGTGCATCCCAACATTTTCAGGGATTCTCTCAGCCATTCGCAGGCAGTGCCTATGACATTATCAAAGGAGCGCTTATGATACACCCTGTATGTCTTGGAGCGTATTTCAGGACCTCCCCCTTCAAGCAAGAAGTGTATGTTTAATGTGTCCGGTGAGATGTCCCTCCTGTATGTTGATTCATCATTGGCATTGTCTATCAGGATTGATGCCGGTCGAAGCATGCCCGGTTTTTCGTATAGTCCCTTGCTTTGCTCTATCCTTTCAACTTCAGCACCTTTAACGGCCATAGGCCTTGCAGGAAGATTGTTCAATCCCAGGTAAATGCCTTCATGAATCTGGTTGATTAACTCTCCTGTTATCTGCCTTTCAGACCCCAATTCAATTATGACATGAGGTATTCCTGTATCGTCGCATAACGGAAATCTGTTTTTCTCGCCAACCTGATAATTCTCTAAAATCATCTCCAATGCCCATTTTGCATTTTCATTGTCCTCATTAGAAATAGCTCTCCTTAAAGCGTTGCGCTTGTCATCGGTGAGAGTTGTTGATGCATTTATGATGGCGTTTGAAACATCGTCTAAAATATCCATAAAATCACTCTGGAACAGCCAAATCACTGGATCTTTCAGGTGAAGCAATAGCTTCTGGGCAGTATTCATCAATCATCCTTTTAACCAGTTTTACTTGCTTAATACGTGCCACTGCCTCTGATTCTGTTGTATCCCAATTATGATTGGCCGCAACAGACCCTCCAGTCTTTAAGTAAACCGGACTGGCAACCTTAATGAATTGCGGAACCTCATAATGCCTTATGAATCCTCCTGTTGATTTCGGATTTTCGGTGTGCAGATCCAGGGACATGTCGGTTGCATTTCTGATGGATGCGATCATTGGCACCTGCAGGTCACGAACGGGATTCAATGAATTCAAACCGTTTTCCTCAAGAAGTTTTGCGGATGCGGGGTTTGAATGTCCGGCATGAGCGGACAGTTTGAAGTGAACTTTTTCAGGGATTTCCCCTTCGATTCTCATCTTGTTTAAAACCCACAATAATCCCTCATCATAAAGCAGTATTCCTCGAACGCCCAATCTGCATGCCCTTTTAACGTCCTCTATTGCATAAGCAAGATTGTCATAGCCTCTTAAGCGGTATCCGATTCTGCTTCCTTCCTTTGTGTGGACAGTTGCTGAAGTGTCATAGGTTGCCCTCGGACCCACGGCTAAAAAAAGTTCACATGAATAATCCTTGGCCAGATCAACCATTTCACTTATCTCCTCATCGGTCAACATCATTATTCCCTTTGTCTGTGTTACCCGATGAATGAAAATGTCATTTTCCCTTGCCGCATCCAATAGTGCCCTCATTGTTTTTGGGGATTGGATTCCGGGAACTTCAAAACGGTATTGTCCACCGTCGCTGAATCGTTTGGATGAGACGTATTCCTTTGAGACATCTTCAATACCTAATTTCTTGAGGAATTCGTTTGTTTTTTCCATAATATCTACCCGTTTAATTTGCGAACAACGTAATTCATTGAATACTCTTCAAGAGAATCAATTACTGTAAGGTTATTAACATCATATTGAGGGTTCAGTCCCTTGAACTTGTCAATCAGGTCCCTCAATTCAAATGGATTTTCAAAATCTCCCTTAGGAAGCAGTGTGATGTTCTGAAAGACCCCATTTCTAAAGCTCTTGTCCAATTTGATTATTACATTTGAAGGCCTTTTGTCCGGATACAGTTCATTCAGCTTGTCATCAGAAAGAATAATCATGTTATTGACAAGATTCTTGATGCTGTTTACCTTATCCACTGTTGAATAGTTCTCCAAAAGACCGAATTCGATTAATTGATTGATCCCATCGACACTGACTTCACCGACAACCAGTGAAATCGCAACGGCATAAGGCAGACTTTGCTTCAATTCCTCCAGGTTCTTTGGATTGTAGTTGTCATGTTCTGCCGCAACGGAGTATGTCTTGACCGCCACATTCTCAATGTGATTGTATTCCTCGCCGATGCTTGCCTTGAGCTTCAATGCGGTATCTATTGATGAGTGGATATGCCTGCAGAACGGATATTTCTTGAAGTAGATGTCCCTTACCCTTACCTTTCCGACATCCTTGAGAACGTTCTCCAGTGAAAAGTCCTCGACCTTATAGTCAGTATTGTCAAGCACCATGCATTTCAAGAATCCTTCTTCACCTTCAAAAATTGATTCACTGCCTGTAAATCCATTTCTTGCAAGATATGCGGACAATATTCCATTATATACTGCCTTTCCCGCATGTAATGCTTTTCCCATGGAGCCTCCATGGTCAGATTCAAGAAGACCTGCTGCCTGAGTTCCGCATAGGCCAAGTGCATTGAGAATTTGATCATCATCCAATTTGAGCAATTTTGATGCAACGGTTCCGGCTATGAATGTTCCTATTGTTCCTGTTGTGTGGAATCCCTTGTTCCTATGTTCCGGATTGACTATCTTTCCGAGCAGAATTCCGACTTCATAACCTACCATGACGGCTTCAAGGAATTCCCTGCCGCTTAGGTTGTATGCTTCGGCTATTGCCAGGGCGGTCGGGAATATAACTGCACCCAAATGGATTTGGGCTCCCCTATGGCCATCGTCCAATTCCAGCACGTGGGCTGAAACTCCGTTGACGAATGCCGCACTTAAAATGTCTGTCTTAAAATTAGTTCCAATAACGGAGGCATTTAGGTTTTGATTGAAATTTCTAGAAAATATTTCATCAACCGTATTTAATGCTATTTGAGGAGGCTCTTCGTTCACTCCCCTGTAGGTCACACCCCAAAAGTCCAGGAAAGCCGCCTTTACGGTGGTGATTGACTCTACGGTTGCCTGTTCATAGCGATAGTTTGAAATAAATTTAGAAATATTTTTTAAAAACATAAAACACCTACTATTAGTATATGTAAAAAGTAGTATTAAAATAGTTTAGTTATGGGCCAATACAATGTTTTATGATGAAAGCATTTATGCAGCAGGAACACCGGTTAAAACAAGCACTATGTGCGCTACGATAGCAGCACCATAATATGTTGCTGCAATGACTAGAATAGTAATGATAATGGCTCTCCAACCTAAAGCCTTGAATTCATCCCAACTTTTACCCATACCAATACCTACGTATGCCAGGAATACTGTTACAATTGATAAAAGCTCGATTTGGGATACGTAATGCAATACAAATTTGGAAGTAGGCATGCCAGGAAATGCAAGGACGATACCGATTACGCTTATGTATAGAATTGATGATATGTTAAACGGCAGATATCTCTCCAGCCAGACCCCCGCAAGGGTGATGATTGACAATATCGCCATTCCAACAATAGAGCCTTCCATCGGATGATGATAGCCTAAGTAATTGCCTATTACAGTGATAATTGAAAAAATGATTAACAGCAATATCCAGTTGAAAATACCGTGGACTGTAACGTTTTCAGATCCGTCAATCAGGTCAGGCATTTATTCATCCTCCTTTTTAGGCATTATTGAATCCTTTCCAATCTTTGGTTCAAGCCAATTGTATATCTTTTCGGTCAATGGAAGCGCTACAAATATCACGATGTAGATTCCAACACAGAATGACAACAGGTTACTGAATCCTGCAAATGCCTCAATTTGAGTTTCCATTCCTGGAAATGCCGCAAGGGTCGGTCCGATTGCCGCCGCATTCATACTTGCACTTCCCACTCCACTTGCCATTGCAAATGCATATGGGTGTAGCGGCAAGAATGACAATGACATTGTTACAAGGAAACTGATGAATATTGTACCGATAACGGTTCCTATGATGAATATTGCGAATACCCCTCTTGATTCGGGAGAGTTGAATCCGTACTTATCCACAACAACCGCAACGTTCGGTTCCCTTCCGATTGAGTTTGTCATACCGATGGCTTCCTTTTTAAATCCTAAAAGCAATGCGATTGGAAGTACTAAGATAGTGGCCAAGTGTCCTAATTCCTGCAATATCAAAGCCGGACCCATATCAAAAATCAAACTAATGGACTGGCCACTTGAAACAGCCAATTTGGCAATTAAAACTCCAATGAAAAGCATCATTGCCCCTTCAGCAATACGAGCCTGTTTCCTTCCAATCCACTTGATCGGCTTTATCAGATAGAATGCAAGTCCTAAAATGATGGTATAAATCAATGGCATTATGGTTATTGCAACATCCTTTGTTATTGGAATTTTTATTGTTCCAATCAGTTCTGCAATAACAACTAAAATAAGAACGGTAATATGTAATCTGTAGTCTCTCCAAGGATTACGCTTCAAAATACGCTTGTCCGTTTTTTCCCTATAAAGATGCTCAACATGTCCATCGTTTTTCCCATCAGGAATAAAAACCACTCCGAAGTAAATATTAATAATATCCCAAATTTTGAGATACAATATTAATATTTTCCTTGAACATATTATTTAAATTAATATCATTTTATCTAATAAAATTCACTTAATGAGAAATTAGATAAATAATAATTTTCACAAAATGAGAATAAAATTATGCTGGAACTCCAGTCATAACCAGGACAATATGAGCAACAATTGCCGAACCGAGATATGTGGATGCGATAACAAGAATTGTAATGATAATTGCACGCGCTCCAAGAGTTTTAAACTCATTCCAACTTTTACCCATACCAATACCCACATAAGCGAGAAATACTGTGACAATGGACAGCAGCTCAACTTTAGAAACATAATATGAAACGAATTCGGAAGTCGGCACGCCTGGAAATGCGAGGACAATACCTATCACACTGATATATATGATAGAAGAAATGTTTAACGGCAGTTTCCTTTCCATCCAAACTCCTACAAGAGTTATCAGTGACAAAATGGCCATTCCAACCAGTGAATCCTGAATAGGATGCTTATACCCGATATAGTTTCCAACCACCGTGATTATTGAAAATATCGCCAGAAGGAATATCCAGTTGAAAATACCGTGTACGGAAACGTTTTCAGATCCATCGATTAAATCAGGCATTGTTATCCACCTCCTCTTCCACGATGGACTTTCTTCCAATAATCGGCTCCAAGATGGAATATAGCTTTTCAGTCAATGGAAGGGCAAGGAATATTACTATATAGATTCCAACTGAAAAGGACAGCAGATTACTGAATCCTGCAAATGCCTCGATTTGAGTTTCGATTCCTGGAAATGCCGCAAGGGTCGGCCCGATTGCCGCCGCATTCATACTTGCACTTCCCACACCGCTTGCCATTGCAAAGGCATATGGATGCAGCGGTAGGATAGAAACGCATATGCTTGTCAAAAAGCTGATGAAGACTGTTCCAATCATTGTTCCAACAATGAAGAGTGCAAATATTCCTCTGGATTCAGGTGAATTAAATCCATACTTATCGACAACAACTGCAACCTCAGGTTCACGGCCGATTGAATTGGTCATACCGATGGCTTCCCTTTTAAAGCCCAAAAGCAATGCAACCGGAAGTGCAATGAGGATTGTTGCAAGGTGTCCAAGTTCCTGAAGCATCAGCGCAGGCCCCATTTCAAAGAGAAGATGCATTGACTGACCACTTGAAACTGCAAGTTTTGCAATCAGGATCCCAATGAAAAGCATCATTGCACCCTCTGCAACACGGGATTGTTTCCTTTCAATCCAGCTTATAGGCTCTGCAAGATAGAAGACCAATCCCAAAATCATGGTGTATAATAAAGGCATTATTGAAACAGTCACCCCTTTTGCAATCTCAATTTCAATCGGGCCTATAAACATGGCAATGATTACCAAAATCAGTATAGTAAAATGCAGGCGATAGTCCCGCCAAGGATTTTTCTTTAAAATACGTTTATCCGTCTTGTTACGATAAATATGTTGAATTTCTGTCGTGTCTTGATTCTTATCCGACATGATACCCACTCCCTCCCAGCATAAGAAAACTGCTAATTAATATTATGGTTCTAAAAACTAGTATTTAAATTAGTATGATTTAGTTCTCAAAAGTTCTAAAAATATGAATAAAAATAGAAAAAAATTGATAATTAGTTCACAAAAAGTGAAATGATTATTTTTACAATAAACTCGTTTTAAGGATAATAAAGAAAAAATTATAGTTAAATTAACTTAAATCCATACGGCATAATGGTTTTGACAAGTGTCTCCTTGCAGAAACCGGAGTTTCGTAAAACTGGGCATTTTTTAAAAAACGTTGAATTTTAATAGGAACTTTTTTTGAAGATTTAATCTTTCTTCCGCATTTCTTGCACTTGAAACCCTTATTTTTACCAGCAGATGTCATCTTTTTTCCACATTCGCAAATGGGATTTTGATACTCGACATCATTCAATTCAATGACCTGAAACTTCTCGACGTTGAATGTGTTCTGCTCACCAATTCCTCCGTAAACCCTAATCACATCACCCGGACGCAAGTGGGAAACGATTTTCCTGAAGTTCTTGGTTGGCTCATACGCTCCGCATTCAATCTCTCCGGTATCATCGGCAATGTAAAAGAACATGTGCCCCCCATCTATGATGGTTGGCTTGTTTTTAACCGTGCCTACAACCTCATAGCATCCAAATTGCCTCATGGACTGTATATCCTGAGCCTTTTGTATGTGCATGTCAGTGTGCTGGTTTGTCTTAAATATGCACCAGTCATCAATCACCTCGCCAACCTCGACCATGGCTTTGGCCTCAATCAACACATCAGGAGTGTTTGATCTGATTCCATACAGAACAGGGCATGGTGTTTTCGGCTCGATTGCGATGTAGTCCTCCGAATAGTCAATGTTTTCAAAGGTGTCTGGAAAAGTCTTCTTGTCCATCTCATAAACTGATTCATGGTCAATCCTCCTTGGTGTTCCGAAGTTTTCTGGAGCCCTGTAGGCAAGAAGCTCATAGGTGCAATCTGACAGCGGCAGGCTGATGGCCGCAATGGAACCGATGATTCCCCTTCCCTTCTTGAACTTGTGGATCTCACAACCGACAGATTTGCCGAACTTCTCCGCTTCGCTGATTGTTATGAATTCATAAATTGCCCTGAAAGCGTAATCCTGCATCTCTTTTGTGATTTCACCATCGTAAAAAATCACTCCCGGATTAGTATTGTCGCAGTCAAACATTGACAGCTTTTCGACTTCCTCCAAGACAATCTCCTTTGCCAGACCTGCCTTATCATCATTTTCTATCCTTAAGGCAACCCCTCCATTTCCACGGGTCTTGTGGCGGGCAAATGGGTTCAGCCTAATCAGTCTGGGATAACCTACAAGTTCAATGCCGTTATCCTCAAATCTGTTGATGATTTGGCTTGCCAGATATGTTGTGCACATCCCGTCGGGAGAATCGGTATCGTCAATTCCAATATGTAAACAGTTAATCATAATCACCTTACTAAAATATATTAACCTTAAAGCAATAAATAGTTTAAATATAGAGGTATTAAAAATGTTAACCCGAAGCCAACTACTGCACAATATTGAAAATTTATTGAACTCCCAGGGCTATAAGACCTCAGACATTTACGACCAGGGTTCATTTGATATTGTGGCAAGAAAAAATCTGCTAATTCTACTTTTAAAAACCTTCCAAAACATTGACAGCATCAATGAGCAGAACGCTCATGAGATGAAGCAATTGGCCAACATATTTCTGGCCTCACCCATAATAATCGGTGAAAAGTCAAGAAACGGTTTTTTGGAAGAAGGAGTCATATATGAAAGGTATGAGATTCCAGCAATCGGCTTTGAGACTTTGAAAAACATGATATTATACAATGAATATCCTGAAATTCTGGCTGACCGTGGAGGATACTTCGTTAAAATCGACGGAAATGTAATAAAGCAGTACCGTGAGGAGTATTCAATGTCACTTAAGGATTTGGCAAACCTTGCGCATGTTTCACGCGCTACAATGTACAAATACGAAAACGGAATCGTCAGGGCCAATACAGAAACCGCAATGATACTTGAGGAAATCCTGAATACAAAGGTGACACTGGATATCGACCTATTGAAGCAGCCAAAGACAGAGGATATCAAATACACTGATGACGTTAATGACCTATCAAAACTCGGATATGGAGTAATATCCACAAACAAAAGTCCTTTTGATGCAGTGGCCAAGATGAAAAGTTCAGACAAGCATTCACCATTGATGGCCAATGTCGAAAAGAATAGGAGCGAAAAAACCCTGAAAAGGATGGCAATACCTCTTAAGGATTTATCAATGGTTACAACATCCGAACCTGTATTCATAATCAACAATGACAAGATAAAGGAATCAATCGGTGCCGTGCCAGTCATCAAATCCTGGGAGCTTAAGGAATTTGAGAATTCAAAAGAGCTATTGAAAATGATTAAAGAGAGAAAGGAAAACTAGTGTGGTAACATGGAAAACTTAAATATTACTGAAATGGAAAATCATCCAATCAAATGGGTTTGTAACTTTAAGGGCCAAAGGGCCATTGGAATTTGCGGTAAAACTCAAAAAATAGCTATGTTCGCATCAGACGAGAGAGTGTCCAGGCTTCTTAATGACATTGTAATTGGAACCGACAGCGAACAGGAAGGATACGGCTGTGAAGAAAAGGACAGATGCTGCAATTTCGAATGTGAGTTCTGTGAAATCTCACCAAGACAGTACCTGCAGATTACCGGCAAAAAGCCTTCAAACAAAAATATAACAGACTTGATTAACGGATTGGCTGATTTGAACATGTCCCTTGAAGCGGACGGACACGTTCCTTTTGATGAATATGAAGTTGTGAACCTTTAGAATTCCTTCAGCAATTCAAAGTCTTCACGAGCTTCTTCCACCTTAGCCACACCTATTGATATCGCATCGACATAGTCGACGCTTTTTAAAAATGAGAATGCCTCATTAGGCTTTAAGACACCAGCCGCAAGGACTCTTGTGGCAATTACTTTTTTATTTAATGCAAGCAACCTGTCAACGAATTCCTGCCTTTGGGAAGCGTTGAAAGCATTGATGTCCATCATGTAAGACAGACTGTTCAATGGAATCATGTAAAAATCGAATAAATCCATGTCAAGATTGTCCGCAAGAAGGTCTGTTGTCCTGGATGGAAACGCAGTTACCAAACCTGACAGTGATCCTGTGTCATTGATTCGGTTCAGCATTCTGGTTGTCAGCCTCCAATCGTATGCGTCGGTTATGAACTCATCGACAAGCATTATTGGACAGTCATAGGTTGAAAACAGATCAATGTCCTCATCCCAATCAACCTCTTTTGCAACCTCATAATTCGGATTCAGGTAATCAACATCACTTTTTCCGATTGTTGCAATTACTTTCATTTCACATCCGGCATCAACGGCCAAATCATATGCTTCAAGCAATTTGGAATCATTGACAAGGTTTATTGCTCTGACACCTTGATCATATGATTCGATAATTACATTAGCTGCATTTTGAGGATTGTTATACAAATCATCAAGATATAGCCTTGACCTGTGTCCGAAGTACAGTTCAGCCATGAACGGACCATATCCCAAAATTGTTCTTGGAATTTCCTTTCCCTTGTATTCCAAATCCTCAAAAAACATAATATCTACTCTTTTTCAACTACAACTGCAGTTCCATATACCAAGATTTCCTGCATTACATCGGAAATTTCATTTGAATCGAATCTGATTGCAACAATGCCGTTTGCACCCAATTCTTTTGCATGCTGAATAGCCCTGTGCAATGCTTCTTCTCTAGACTCTTCCATCATTTTAACATACTGAGTAATTTCTCCACCGAAAAGAGATTTGATACCTGCGCCTATTTGTCCACCGGCACCTCTGCTTCTGACGGTTAAACCATAAATGAAACCTTTGGTCTCTACAGTTCTGAATCCTGGAATATCGTTTGCTGTTGAAATTGGAAATTCTTCTACTGATACCATATTATCACCAAAATAATTTATTTTAAACATCATTAAAATACTTATTTGAAAAAATATTTTTCAATGAAAACTGAACTATTGTGAAAAATTAACTCTATGTAAAATCTTTTAAATATAATAAAATACATAAACTTAAGTAATATTTATTATTGAATATTTGAAAGAATTATGGTGAAAAAATGAAAGTACTTATTGCTGATGCTATTAACGAAAAAGGTATCGAAAATCTAAAGGAAGTGGCTGAAGTTGTTGTGAACACCTCCATCACTCCTGAAGAATTGGCTGATACCATACACGAATACAATGGAATCATTGTAAGAAGTCGGACAAAATTAACAGCAGACATTATCAAAAAAGCTGACAATCTGCAGATTATCGCAAGAGCAGGTGTTGGAGTGGACAACATTGACCTTGACGCAGCTACCGAAAAGGGTATCATGGTTGTAAACTCACCTGAATCAACCTCCGTAACCGTTGCAGAACATACCATGGGTTTGATCCTAAGCATGGCCCGTAAAATATCCATTGCGGACAAATCCGTTAAAGAAGGCAAATGGGAGAAAAAACAGTTCATGGGTGTTGAACTCAGAAACAAAACTCTCGGTGTAATTGGTATGGGAAGAATCGGTTCCCAAGTTGTCAACAGATGCAAGGCTTTTGGAATGGATGCAATGGCATATGACCCATACTTGCCTGAAGAGGTTGCAAAACAGATGGGCGTTGACTTGACAGATCTCGACACAGTCCTTAAGAATTCTGATTTCATTACAATCCACGTTCCTCTCACTCCTGAAACCAAACATTCAGTCTCATATGAGCAGTTTGACTTAATGAAAGATACAGCATACATCGTAAACTGTTCACGTGGTGGAGTAATTGACGAGGAAGCATTGTATGACGCATTGGTAAATGACAAAATCGGTGGTGCAGCATTAGACGTATATGAAGAAGAACCACCTGCAACCGACTCAAAATTATTCGAATTAGACAATATTGTATTGACCCCTCACATTGCCGCTTCAACAAAAGAGGCGCAAAGGGACGCAGCCATTATCGTGGCTGATGAAATTATTGATTTGGCTAAAGGAAACAATCCTAAAAACGTATTGAACATGCCACGTATCGACAAGACCACTTACCAGGAGTTAGCTCCATACATGGGATTATGTGAAAAATTAGGTAGTTTCATCTCACAAGCGGTAAACGGCAAAATCAAAGAAATCGAAATCGTTTACAGCGGAGAATTGGCTGAAATCGACAACCTTGAAATCTTAACCAGAACCGTAATCCAAGGTGCGGTAAATCCATTCTTAAGCTCTCCTGTAAATGCAGTAAATGCAGCTCTTGTCGCTAAAGAAAGAGGAATAAGCATTACTGAAGGCAGAAAAGACAATGCAAAAGGATACGAATCCTTGATTAAGGTTATTGCAAAAAGCGAAACCGATACTTTCTCAGCTGAAGGTACTCACTTGCACGAAGCAAGAATCTTGAAAGTGAACGGCTACTGGGTGGACGTTATCCCTGAAGGACACATGTTCATTGCAAAATATGAGGACGTTCCTGGAAGCATCGGTAAAATCGGAACTAAATTAGGCGAACATAACGTTAACATTGGAATTATGCAAGTTGGAAGAGATGAAAAAGGCGGAAGAGCTATCATGGTTCTAACTTTAGATAAAGAAATTCCAAAAGACGTAATTAAAGAAATCCAAGCTTTAGATAATGTTTATGAAGCTATTGGATTAGAATTATAAAAAACAATTTTCACCATAATTGTTTTTTATTTTTTATTTTTTGATATTTTTCTAACACTGCCATCCGGATTTAACTCAATTCTAATGACCTGCTGCCTTGGCATTTGAGTATTGGAGATTATATTTATATCATTTGACATTTGATTATTGGAAATAATCCTTGCCTGATTTCTACGTTCAAATTCACTATAGCGGTCAACACGCTCATCATCAAGAGTCCTGAAGAATTCATCATCATCCTCATCGAAAAACCCAGGTTTGAACTCATCATCATCTGTTACAACATCATTCTCATCGAAAAAGTCATCGGGGTTGTCTTCATTGAATTGCCTGTAATCCCCTATTGAATAGTCCATATGTTCTCCATAGCGGTCATATGACTTGAAAGTCTCCAGTGAATACGGCAGACAGACAATCATGTGGAAGTACCCATTTTTTGAAAAGGTCTTTAGGTCTGCTTCGGACGGGCTTGCGCTTGGCCCCGGATGGGAGTGGACTGATCCCATATACTTGGAATTCATAGGAAGCAATTCCGTGTGAACGACTGCCCCTGTTTCACATGTCTCTCCAGGTAAAAAGATTAATCCTGTGATGTAGAGTATCTTGTCCTTAATTTCACCGTCGAAGAATGCCAAAAACTCGTTTGGGTATGATTTCTTTGAATAGTAGATTACAGATTCGAGAACCTCACGGTCAACCCTGACCTCAGTGAACTCCTCATCATTGTTTCCCAATAGCCTTGAAATGAAACTCATCCAATCACACCTATCTGTTTGAAGAAATCCTCGCTGAATTTCGGAAGTTCCCAGTCGGTATAGACATAGCTTCTGTAGGATGTCTGATTCTTGTTTTCTTTTTTATTGAATCCGACTACTTTTTTCTGTTTCCTATATATTCCTATCCCTCTTTTTTTATAGGTTTCAACATCGTTCAAATTAATTCCATTTTGGAACAATAATTCATGCACTTCATTTAGCTTCATGCCGTTTAGAATGTCGTCAACTTCATTATTTGCATGTGTTGATTTGAGGTGGGAAACCGCATGTGAGTTGACACAATTTCTCCAGGATTCATCCTGCCTCCACTTGAAGTATTTCAGTATATCCTCATCACCGACAGGAATTATCCTTGAATCAAAAGCCGGTGGCTTTTTGAAATCTGTGTCGTAATTGAGCACAAAGGAACTTGCGGCAAAGCTTGCAATCACTGAATCGATCTTTTCCACTCTGCCTTCAAAAGGAATGTTGTCTAAAAGCAAGCTTATCTCATCTGAAAAAGCATAAACGAAGCTGGCTGAAAACTCATTGAAGAGGTCATTGCACACCTTGGCAAAGACCTTATAAAAATCATCGTCATAAGGCTTATTCAAATTCAAGTCGATGGCCAGCTTATGAAAGCTTCTGCCGTCTAGACGTACGATGATTCTTGAGTTTCTTGGAACTTTCAGTGATGAATAAACTTCATAATCCTTCATTACATTCCCACGCAAATGGTTTCATTGAAACTTTTAAGCAATCTTATTGCTGAAAGTGCCGCCAACATGCTTGTTTTCGGATTGGCTGCGCACGGATAATTCATGGTTGTTGTCTTGAACTCACCGAAATCGCCCTTGGCTGTTATCTCATGAACGTTCCTGTCAACATTCGGGTCAACAATGATTTTAACATCAATGTCCCTTTGACATGCGATACTGATTGTTGCAGCCACATTGATGTTCAATGGGAATACCTTAACTGCATCAGATGCTTTTCCATCAAACAATACCTCTTCGGAATCTATTTCCTTTCCAAGGGATTTTGGAGATTTCCTTGTTACCAGATTGACTTCCTTAAGGCCAAATTTGGCGACTGCCTTGATTCCATCCAGACCGACGATTGCGCCGGAAGGCAAGTGGATTTTCGCATTGTGCTTTTTGGCCAATGCCTCCATTTCACGGTAAAAATCCATGTCCATGAATGCGCCGATACTCATGACTACCATATCCAAGCCTTTTTCCAGAACTCTTGGCGCATATTCCCTAACGGAAACCGGAGCCGCACATTCCAGGATTAAGTCAACCTTATCCAACATGTCATCGAAATCGAGCACTGCGATTCCGCCGGCCAGACTTGCCAAGTTCTCTGCCCTTTCAATATCCTTGTCGAAGAAGTATGCAATATTGATACCGTTATCCTCTGGAACCATGCTTGTTGTTATGATGTTGGCAATGGCTCCACAGCCTATAATACCTACTTTCATAGTTATCACGCTAAAAAAAGTTTTTAAAAAAAAGAAATTAATGAAAGATTGTTTATAATCTTTCAGCATCAAATTGACTTTGAGTTTCAACTTGTGGTTGTTGTGGGGTTTCAGGTTTTGGAGTAGTAGCTTCAGGGATTTGTGGTTCTGGAGTTACTTTTTTAATGTCCCTAGGGTTGATTAACATAATGTCTCCAATAGCTTGAACTTTATCAAAGTCAACGGTTAATAAGTCATTTTGGAAAGATCTCATTTCATTTTCTTCAGGTGCTTCACCACGAATCATACCAATGAAGGATCTTGAAAGACCTGCTGGTTTTGGTTGTTGCTCTATAGCCCTTACTTGTAATTTTGAGATAGTTCCTAATCTAATATTAAGAATAACATCTTCTACACGACCAACATAATGTCCTGTGTTGGTATAAATATCTAAACTACGTAATTTTGAAACTTCTACCATGATTACACCACATAATAATTAAATAAATATGTATAAATTTATTTTATTGTTAATATAAATACTTTATGTTTTTAAACTAAATAAATACCCTATTTTACAAAAAACTTATTAAATTATAAAATTAAAATATAAATAGACATAAAAGAGGGCTTTAAATGTGGGATACAACAAAAGATTATAGAATTTTAGTAGCAAGTAAAGCAAGAGAAAACTATTTGAATCTTATACCAACAGCTTCATTTAGAGGAAGCTGGAATAAAAAACAGGCAGTTGACATGGGTAAACAGATGAACAGTGATTTCCAGTCATTGACATACTCCTATCTTGAAGGGGACGAATTGGTAAACTCCCCTGATGTTGCAGCCTTAAAGGAAAAGGCCTTAAAGATTATCGAGTACCTGGGTGGAGATGATTGGAACAAGAAGTTCCTGAGCAACGCACCTAAGGAAGACAGGCAAAAAACCCAGGAAAACATTGCGAAAGTGAGGTTTTTCCTTGACACTATAATTGGATTGAAAGACAGATTAGCCCTTGGACCAATAAACGACCCAATCATGGGCGTTGACATCAAGGTTGGAGAAGTTATGAGCGTCACAAGCCATCCAAACAATGATAAGCTGATGCTGTGTAACGTGAACCTTGGAAAACGTGCAATAACCGTTGTGACAAATGACATGAATGTCAAGGACAACAATAAGGTTGGAGTCTCACTATTGCCTCCCCAATCCTTCAGCGACATCGTGAGCGAGGGAATGTTTTTGGGAATGGATGGAAGCATCCTAAAAGACGTTGACGGAGAGCTTGGCCAGATGCCAAAAGGAATACCTATGGAATCCCTCAACGAAACACGTAACCTTGTTGAAAACTATTTAAAATAGCTTTCACATCCTCTTTTTTTTAGAATTGACCGTTTTACCTTAAGTTAAGGCCGATCAATTTTGTTTTTGTCATTTCATCAACGGCGTACTTGATTCCTTCCTTGCCTACACCACTGTTTTTAAATCCTCCGAACGGCATGTTGTCTGTTCTGAATGTTGACTGCTTGTTGACAAACACTGTTCCTGCCTCGATTTCCTGAGCGCATCTCATTGCCGCCGCATAATCTGCAGTGAACACTCCTGCCTGAAGGCCATATTCAGTGGCATTTGCAACTTCAATTGCTTCATCCAGGTCATGTACACGTATGATTGGTGCCACAGGACCGAATGTTTCCCTTACAACCAAATCCATGTCCGGTGTGACATTGTCAATTACTGTTGCTGAGTAAAATGCCCCTTCACGAACTCCTCCAGTGAGTATTTTGGCTCCTTCACTGACTGCATTGTTGACTGTCTCCTCAACCTGCATTGCTGCCTTTTCACTTATCAGTGTTCCCAAGGTTGTCTTTGAGTCTGATGGATTTCCCATGATGAGCTTTTCAGTTGCCTCAACCAGTTTCTTGCCCAATTCATCTGCAACGCAATCCTCAACAATCAGACGTTTCACTCCCATGCAGACCTGTCCTGCGTTAAGGAATGCACCGTTGATTATGCCTTTAACCGCCTTATCCAAATCCGCATCCTTTAGAATAATTACAGGATCGTTTCCTCCGAGCTCAAGAGTCACCTTTTTCATCCCTGCCTTTTGTGAAATCATCATTCCGGTTGTCACGCTTCCTGTGAATGAGATCTTATCGACCTCGCTAGAGCAAACCAGATAATCCCCAATCTCGGAACCGTATCCTGTCACCACATTGACGACACCATCGGGAAATTCCTCATCAAGCAATTCGCAGAATTTCATGACGGACAATGGCGCTTCTGTCGGAGGCTTTACGATTACGGTGTTCTTGCATGCTATGGCGGGAGCTATCTTATGGATTGTGAGGTTAAGCGGATAGTTGAATGGTGTTATTGCCGCAACCACACCCAAAGGCAGCCTTTGAGTGAATGCGAAAAATCCCTTGCCGTTGAGACCTGCATCCAGAGGCACACTTTCACCATAGATTCTTTTAGCCTCTTCGGCAGATAGCCTCAATGTCTCAATTGACCTGTCTACTTCAACCAGTGCCTCATTAATCGGTTTTCCCACTTCCTGACATAGGAGCTGAGCAAATTCCTCTCTCCTTTCCTCCAGTTTGGCGACTGCATTGAGCAATTTATTAGAAATCTTGAACGCTGACATTACAACCAAAGATTCCTTAGCATCATTTGCTGCATCAATTGCCAGTTGTGCAGTTTGCCTGTGAGCTATGGGTACCGTATCGATTACCTCACCGGTATAAGGGTTTTCAACATCAACTAAATCTTCACTTGAAATATGCTTTCCACCAATCAACATGTCCATTCTATCACCTTTACTTAATATTTTATATCATGAAATAATAAATATTGACTTATGGAAACAAATCGCTTTGAAACATTTTTCGACGCAATCATTGCAATAGTGATAACAGTGCTTGTTTTGAAAATCCCGCAACCTGCAAGTCCAACCTTAGGTGCCTTTCTAGAGTTGGAAACAATGTATGTTGCCTATTTTATCAGTTTCCTGATTTTATATAACCTATGGTATGCCAACCATAATTTATTTGGGCTTGTTGAAAGCATAGACAACACCACCCTTTGGATTTATGGAATGATGACATTTGTAATCTCATTGATACCTTATTTCACTATTTGGGTTGCCAATAACTTTTATTCAGTGCCCGCCGAGACAATGTTTGGAATCATATTCATTGTAACCCATATTCTTAACACATTGGCCACAAGGGCGGTTTACAGGAGCAATCCATACAATCAGAACCTGCAGAACATCAATCATAACTCATATTATATGAATTTGCCTTTAATCATAATTGCAATAGGATTCATTTTAACATACACAATATATGTTCCGGGAATCTATTATTCCTGTTTGATATCAATTATCCTATGGATTCTAATTGGAAGATTGCTGAGGAGGGATAACGATGGAAACTGAAAGATTCGAAGCGTTGATTGATGCGATTCTTGCAATCATCATCACAATTATTGTTTTGGAAATTCCACTTGCAAGCAACGGCAGTTGGCAGGCGCTGCTTGACATCAAATATGAGTTTATCATCTACGCAATAAGTTTCATGATCTGCTTTAACTTCTGGAATTTCAACAATAACGTATTCAGCATCGTGAATAAGATTGACCCTAAGGTTATTTGGACAATGGGACTTACACTGTTTGTGTTTTCATTGCTTCCGTATCTTACAACATTCGTTGCCGAGAACTTCTATGTGTTCTTCCCTCAATTCATGTACGGATTGATCTTTATCATAACCGCAATACTTTCAATGACAATCTGCAGATTCCTGAAGGATGCCGATCAGGGAAACATTGCCCTTCTGGTTGCCTTGGACAATTCCTATCCCATGTATTTCACAATCGCCTTGGTCCTAATTGGAATGGTGATTGGATATCTCGCATATCCTCCTGCCATAATGATATGCTGCCTGATTTCAATCTTTGGAGTTTGGATCATTCCAAAGCTTAAGGGTTAGACTATTTGAAATATTTTCCAAGACCATTCAACTGATTATTGAACTGGTTGACTTCCCTTGATGAGATTTCACCTGACAAGTCGCTCATGTAATTGTTGTACATGTGAATTGCAAGCAAAACCACGACAAATATTCCTCCAAAAAGCAGAATGAATTCCGCTGAAGACTGACCTTTGTTATCCATCACAATCCCCCCATGAGCAGGCTTCCGCCAAATGTAGAAATGAAATAGAATATTCCAAATGATGAAGCTGCCAAGGGTAGTGAAAACTTGATTCCCTTTTTGACATCAGCATACATGATTATGCTGATGATGAAGGCCACCAGAATCGAATGAATCACCAGATACGTCTCCCCTGCAATCGGTGCGGTCATGATGATTTCCGACTCGATGCCGTAGCTTTGCATGAAAGAAGAATAGACGCTGACCATACCAATCGAGAATGGCGTTGCGATGACAGCGGAAATCAGAAGGAACATCACAGACATCATCACTGCAGACTTTCTCTCACGCTTAATAGCCATCAAATCCCTCAGGTCATCGGATACATCCGACAACACCCTGGATATGCTTGATCCTGATTTTCTTCCATCAAGGATTATTCCAAATATCCTCTCCAGTTCCCTTGACTTCAACCGCCGGCTCATTGCACGCCAGGCATCATCAAAATTCCTGCCCATGCGAATCTCGATGATTGTCCTGTGAATTTCATCATAGAGCGGTCCTTCGCCGTACTGGGACATGTCCTCCATTGCGTTTTCGAAACTGAGTCCGACCTGAAGCATGCTTGAAAGCTGCCTTAGAAAGTCAGGCGCAGTCTTTTCAATCTCCTGAGCTCGCCTTTCCTGCTGGACAATGACATATGTGAAAAGTCCCGGAATTACGAATAACGGCAGAATAAATACGGAAATGGGAAAGCTTATCATTGTTACTGTTAACATTAATACAATCTCACTTACTGAAATGAAAATTATAAGTATGGCTAAAACTTTACTTGCATCCGTGAAAATGGCCCCACTCAGTAAAAACTCCTGCAATTTAGATAATTGCTTTTCAGGCATAATATTGTCAATAAATATCGCTAAATCATTGATTATTTTAAATTTCATGAAATAATATTAGATGTTAAATTATATAAAGCGTTGGTTGTTCTTAAAAACAATTTTATAATGTGAAAACAATATTATATCAAAAAAATAATGACCATAATTAGAATTATTGAAACTATATTCCGGAAAAAAAAGAAAAAGGTAAAATAGAGATTATTGATCTCTATTTTTTAATGGTTAATTTTTTGGTTACAATGTCTTTTCCGTAGGTTACTTTGTATTTGTATTTTTTGCCAACTTTGAGTTTTTTGAGCATGGATTTTTTGACTTTCCAGGTTGCAACTCCTTTTTTGTTGGTTTTTACTTTGTAAGTTTTCTTGTTGAATTTAATCTTGAGAATTTTACCTTTGAGGTATTTGCCGTTGACTTTCTTCAAGGAAACTTTTACTTTTGTAACTTTTTTGGATTTTTTGACTTTTTTGTTGCTTGCTTTGATAACATGTTTTATTGTTACCTTGTTGGTCACTTTTATGCCTTTGTATGTTGCTGTGATAGTGTATTTTTTGACTTTAACTTTGGTGTTAAGTTTCAAGGTTGCGTAACCGTTCTTGTCTGTTTTTACATTGTATGTTTTGCCATTGTATTTGATAGTGACTGTTTCACCTGCACCAACAGCTTTACCGTCTATTGTTACAAGAACTTTGTAGTTTGCTTTAGCTGAGTAAAGAGCGGCAACATTCTTGTTTTCAGAAAGAGCGAATACAGGAGGTGCATTCGAACTGACAGTAACGGCAATAGTCTGATTTTCTGCAGTATCATAAATTTCATTACCTGCGAAACTGACAGTGATTGTAGCGGTACCCGCAGCAAGAGCCTTGATTACTCCATTCTCAACTATAGCAACACTTGTATCGTTTGAAGTGTAAGTCAAGTTACCTGCAACAGCAGGATTCAAAGTGGCACCAGCAGAAATGTTTTCAAGAGCGTTTAATGTAAAATTATCATTTTCAAGAATGATTTCAGTAAAGACTTTACTTACAGTGACGATGACATTAGTTGAACTCTCAGCGTAATGATCATCACCCTCAACTTTAACAACAATATTCGCAGTACCCGCTTTCAAAGCAGTGACAACGCCGTTTTCATCAACACTGACGACACCAGAATTATCAGGAACAAAAGTAACATCCAAACCATCAGGAACAGTGGTGGCTACAATAGTAAATGTATCACCAATTTTCAAATCCAAAGTGGAATTATTGACAGTGACACTAGTACCATTCAACTTAACAACAACATTGATGGTCTTGTTTTGAGCAGCAGCATAATATTCATTACCCGCAAAACTGACAGTGATTGTAGCAGTGCCCGCAGCAAGAGCCTTGATTACTCCATTTTCAACTATAGCAACACTTGTATCGTTTGAAGTGTAAGTCAAGTTACCTGCAGAAGCAGGATTCAAAGTGGCACCAGCAGAAATATTTTCAAGAGCGTTTAATTCAAAATTATCATTTTCAAGAATGATTTCAGTGAAAAATTTACTTACAGTGACTGTGACAGTGGTTGAATTCTCAGTGTAATTGCCATCGCCGCCAACTTTAACAACAATAGTCGCAGTACCTCCTTTCAAAGCAGTGACAAAACCGTTTTCATCAACACTTACAACACCTGAATCATCAGGAACAAAAGTAACATTCAAATTAGCAGGATCAGGAGTGGCAACAATAGTAAATGTATCACCAATTTTCAAATCCAAAGTGGAATTATTGACACTGACACTAGCGTCATGCAAAGTGACATCAATATCAAATTTCTGTTCTACATTTTTAAATTGCGCAGTTACAGTAGCGATTCCACTTTCAGTAGGAGTGAATTTGATAGTTTCATTTAACTTGGCAACTCTTTTATCAACGCTGCCTCCTGTTGATGTGACTGTCAAGTTGATGTTGTTGAACAGAGCGTTATCATACTCAGCGACGCCTTGTGAATTTGAATCATATGCATATAATTTGAATATGATTTCTGAGGTTTCTAAAGGCCCCAGAGTATCTGAAGTTGCTGTAGCGTTTAAGAATAGCCAGACAGTACAGCTTGGCAAATTAGGATTAACGTTATAATTGGTTGCATTGTGCCCGAACCAGTTGTAGTCGGCATTGGAACCTGAAACACTTCTATAAAAGGAAATTGCAGCACCATTGCAATTCAAGAAGATATTGTCATTGATTGCCAAGTTGTGAACATCATCATAATTGTTATTCTGGAAATATATTATGCCATCATCGGCACTGTTATTTAGAAAAGCGCAACCGGAAACAACACCATCACTTAACCAATTCCAATAGATGGCGCCTCCCATTGAAGCAGAATTATTCACAAATATGCAGCCCGAAACAGCACTGTTAGGACCACACAACATGATAGCTCCACCCTTAGTTGCGGAATTATTCACAAAAACACAATCGGAAATATTGGCATTGCCGTCATACTCCCATAAGATGGCACCTCCATCATTCGCCCGGGATGCATTTATGAATGTTATACTCTTGAGCACCACATCATGTGATTGAATATAGAATATCCCTGCCTGTCCGGCACCATCTATGACATGGCCATTTCCAATGATTGTCAGCGGACGATTGATGATTATTCCATTTATAAAATAGCCGTCCGTGGTTGAATTATATTTGAAATCCTTATCCAAAGTAATTGTATCAATAGTGACGCCGTTTATAACGCTGTTCAACTCGGAAAATGACATTACCTCTGAAGTTATTTGTATAGTGTATGCAGCATCTTCCACTGTTGCCGTCAGCTTGCTTCCAGAACCCTCTGAATAGTAGCGTACAGGCCTTTCCAGATTTGTCCTGGTAGTATTGACTCTGCCATTTATTGGAGTCAATGTCAGGTTGACCTCTTTTAAACGGCCATTATCATATTCGGATATTTCGCTTGAGTTATAAGTGCATAACCTAAAGACGACATCGAATGAGTCTGAAAGGTAGAGTGCATTCGGAGTTGATGTGGCTGTTAAAAACAGCCAAGTATTTATTTCCACATTGGCTGTGGTTGTTGGCCTTATATTGTAATTGGTTGCATTATGCCCAAACCAGTTGTAGTCGGCGTTTGATCCGGAATCCATTTCATAAAAATAGATTGCAACCCCCTCATTATTCAGGAAGATGTTGTCATTGACTGAAAAGTTCTTGCCGTGATTTCCATTGTATAGATAGATGATACCCTCATCAGCGCTGTTGTTTACAAAAAGACAGCCTGAAACATTGCCGTTATCTCGCGTCCAGTACATAACACCGCCACACTCGGCACTGCTGTTCACAAAACTGCATCCAGAAACAACACCACCATTACCATTCCAAGAGATGACTCCCCCCGCATTTTGAGCCTCCTTTACAGAATTATTCTCAAAATTACAATAGAAAACAGAGCAATTATCGGCAAGAGTATTATCGATTGCACCGCCATATCTTGCAGAATTGCCTATGAAACTAGAATAAGAAACAGAACAATTGGTGCTTCGATAATAACAAATGGCACCGCCGCTATTTGCAGAATTATTCACAAAACTGCAGTCGAAAGCCATGCCGTTGGCACCATTCCATACAACGGCACCGCCAAAACCCTCAGCGGAATTATTCACAAAACGGCAGCCGGAAAGGCTGCCACAGACGCCATCCCAGCTGACAGCGCCACCATCATATGTTGATTTAGCGTTTATGAATGTTATATTTTTGATGACTACATTATCCGCCCGGATATTGAATATCCTTGCCTGTCCCTTGGCGTCGATTGTGCTTCCGTTTCCGTCAATGGTTATGGACTGGCTAATGGTTATCCCATCTTCATATCCGGATCCCTCATATGCATAGTCATTCTTCAATGTTATATTGGAATTGTATCCATTTTGAATTTCGCGTTCCAATGCGGCGAATGTTCCCTTGACATCCGCACTTATCATTTCTTGATTATCCGTTTGGCCGACTACTTGGCTTTCATCAGGCAAACTTATCTCCTCATTTTCATCAGTTTGAGTCGATTCTATTGTTGTAAAATTCTGACTTGCTACTGCTTCATCATTCACATCACTTGCACATACTCCCGCAATGCTGATGAGAAAAACAGCAATAATCAATATAAATATTGTCTTTTTGAACTTCATTTTACTTATCCTCTAAAAATATTTTTGATAAAAGATATTTTCATATATATACTTAAAAGTCTATAAAAAGACATATAAATATATATTTATATTGCAAAAGATATATTATATTTAAAAAAAATCTGAACAATTAAAAAGAATCATCTGAAAAAATATTAAATTTAGCGAATAAAAAAAATGTAAATGACCAAAACCCGATATGAAATATAATTATTTTAAAAATTTCGAGAAAAATAAAATGTGTTTAATATATTTCTAAAAATTTAAACAAATATCTCCTAATAAAAAATTTAATGATAATTTCACAGAATCCAGTCAATTTTACTAAATAATTTCAAAAAAATAAAATGGATATCATGAATATGACTAAAACTTTACTTGCATCCGTAAAAATGGCCTCACTTAGTAAAAATTCCTGCAATTTAGAAAATTGCTTTTCAAGAATAATATTGTCCAATAATATTACTAAATCATCAATTATTTTAAATTTCATAAAATAATATTAAACTTTGAAATATATAAAGGGATTGTTGTATTCTAAAGCAATTTTACAGGGTGAAAACAAGATTTATATTGAATAAATAATATTCTAAATCCTAATACGATTAGAGAATATTTTTTTCATGTTAAATTTATCAACATATAATGAATATTTCAACATCATTCAATTCAAACTAAGAGAATAAATTTAAAATAAAAAATAGAAAAAATATAGATTAATTAACTAAACGATTATTCTTCAGGAATTATCTGTTCAAATAAACTATCATCTGTAGTCATTACACATACCAGATCACCATCTTCGGCATAAAAAAATGCATGAACATTTAAATCATCAAATTTCTTTTCTGCAATTAAACCTTCATGGCCATTAATAAATTCTTTTTCTCCCAATCCTGACTTTTGAACATGGGCATCAGTCAAATTAGTTTCATAACCCGGATAGCTGTAATCTGACACTTGAATATATACTATATCATCTTCACCTTTATAATAACTCTCTGCACTAGCATAAAAAATAGCTCCGTTTGAGTTAGTAGTTTCATTTTCTGATATAAATGACTCATTTTTCTTATATCCATCAGGTATATTAAAATCATGCCCTGCAATGGTAGTTTCATCATTTAAAAAGTCCCCTGCACTAACTGAAACTATGGAAAAGATAGCTAAGCAAGCCAATGCCAGTACTAAAATTAATTTTTTAGAAACCATTTTTTTATCACCTATCTCCTAAGATTTAATTAATAATGTCTCTATCCTAAAGTATTATTAAAATTATCTATTTTCAATTAATTTTAGAATATTCGCGAAACCCTCTTCCAGTCACTGCTTTGCATTTCACGAATCATTTATTTTTACTCCACCCAAACTTAAAAGTCAAAGTCTATGTTAATCTCAAATAAATTATCGGTTTGCGCCAGTGCATTCACCAGCCTTTCATCCAAATCTGCATTATTGTCCTTGTAGTCAATTTCACCGAATTCCTCCCGAACTTGAAAAGCCAACTGGTCTTTATCCAAACTAAATTCCGCATCATCCTCCCCAGTATTTCCCCGAGCATCAAGCCTGATCCATTTATCTCCATTGAAGACTGTATTTAAAGCATGAACAATGTGGCCTTGACTGTCATCCTCCGCTATTGTCAGAAGCTGATAGCTGATTCCTGACGGAATTCCGTTTGCCCTTAGAAGCGCTGCAAGAAGACATGATTTTGCCCAGCATATTCCAGTTTTATTCATCAATGTATCACTGGCAGTTCTAGAAACAGTACTTACCCCAATATCCCATGAGTGGGGAATTTCATCTCTAACAAAGAAATAGCATCTTTTTATATAATCAGCGTCATCAGCCGATTGATTTTTTAATTCACAGACCTTCTCTTGAATATGAGAATTCATATAATCAATACTTGGTGTTTCAGCTAAGAACCTGTCCATAAACATCACCTAAACCCTATAGGAACCATAGTTACATATGTATTAATCTTGTTACTATGTCTGTTGGCACTAATTTATAATTTTTATTGGATTTATTATTATAAAAAGTAAATTTGAACGTCAGCGCATTTAGAATCATAGGATTAAAATTAAATATTTATGAAAAAATAACAGATTATACCTGGAATTTACCTAACTAACCTAATATATACTTTTTCACTTCTTTAAAAGCGTTCCTAGCTTCAGGTGACGGGAATAATGGATAGATATGGAACAGACCCTCTCCAACTATGAGCTTGACATCGACACCATCGCTTTTGAGATTATCAACGTATTTTCTGATATCCTTATAGAAGATTTCACTGCCCCCTACAAATATGAGCGTTCTTGGCAATCCCCTATTGTCGCCATAAAGCGGACTTACGTGATAATCCTTCATGTCCAAATCTCCAGCCCAGGACCTGCCGATTTCCCTTAAGCCGATATCCCCTAGAATAGGATCGTTTTGACTGTCATACGGAGTATTTTCCATTGAAACATCAACCCATGGGGAAAACACGATTATCTTCTCCGGCTGTGGCAAATCAATTTCTTTTAAGTGTTGACAAAACGATAATGCGAATCCTCCTCCAGCGGAGTCTCCCATCAATATGATGTTCCTATTCTGTGCAATTAGACCCCTATATACTTTTTCAATGGCATCCAGACATTCCATTGCATTGTGATTCGGGGCAAGCCCATAAACCGGTGCGATAACCTGAGCGTCCAAACTTCGTGACAGCTTGAAGCAATAGAGCAAATGCTGATAATTGATTTCATTTATGTATGCTCCTCCATGCACAAATAGAATGGTATGGTGAGCATTCTCATCGCCAAAAGTGAAAACATCAATACCGTTGAAATCCCTGCTTTTAAAAATTCCTTTAGGAATTTTAACCTGACTAGTTGCCTTTTCCTTGATAAAATCCTCAATCTTATCTTTAGAATCCATATAGGCGGGTTTTGTAAACCTTAAAATTATCTCTTCCAGACTTGCAACAAATGATTTTCCTGACATATTGACTCACATCATCTTCCATTATGGAAATGGATTGTTTCAAGTTAATATATTAATCAATTATCTTTTAAAAATTTCGAAAAATGCCCTGAATGTGATAAGCAAAGGATATATTTCCAGCCTTCCGCTCCACATGTTGAACATCCCTATTATTTTTAACGGCCATTCCATTGTTTGTGATAGTTGTCCAATCTCCAAACCGATGTTACCCTGCATTGACATGGAGAAAAACAGTGAATCGAAAGGGTCATGACAGTAAAGACAGAATGCAGCCCATGTGAATATGATGCACAGGCAGTAAAGGGTTATGTAGTTTCCGCTTTGTGTTGCGACCTTATCATCAAGTTTCCCCTTGGATTTAGGGTTTGGAATAACCGCTCCCCTCGGAGATATTATTTGACGCAGATTTCTATATATCCCCCTGGAAAAACTGATGACACGATTCAATTTGATTGCACCTACAGTGGATCCGGTGGAACCGCCAATAAGCATCAGCATCATTATAATGAATATGACAAATGAAGGCCAGGCCCCCATTACAGTGGAACTCTCAATACTTGCCCCAGTTGTTGTAATGGCAGAAACCACCGTGAACAGGATGTCCATTGGAAGAATGTTTGATGCGAAATATATTAGCATTGATGTAACTGCAATCAGGCAAATCATCACCTGAAACTGTGAATCATGAATTAATGATCTTCCGCGTGTCTTTATGATGTAAAAGTGAGCAAGGAAGCTTGTTGCCCCCAATACCATCAGGACCATTGTGATGAAATAGATTATGTCATTCTGGTAAAATCCTATGTTTGCGTTCTTGATGCTCATACCTCCGGTTGAGATAATGCTGAAGGTATTGCAGACCGCATCGAAAATAGGCATTCCGGCAAGAATGTATAGAACAATACCCAAGGCAGTATAAATAAAATAAATTATGATAGTATTTTTAAGAGTTGCCTTAGTGGATGGCTTTATACGGTCCTCACGGGCTTCTGATACATATAGCTTATGAGATGCGCTTCCGGGTTTTGCAACAAATGAAATAATAATAAGAACAACACCCAATCCCCCAATCCATTGTTGGAATGCTCTGAAGAACAGTATGCTGTATGGCAAAGCCTCCACATCAGCATAAATGGTAATTCCACTACCGGTTAAAGCTGACATGCATTCAAAAGCACAGTCAATGATGCCTGTACCGGTCACCAGATAAAGTATCGAAGCACAGACGATGCACGCCCACAGCCAAGAAAGAGAGGATATCATCATCGTATGCTTGAGGCGGACCCTTTTATCACCATATTTCCCAAAGGCTTTTGCAAATATAACTCCAAGAAAAATAGATATCAATGCAGGTATGAGATAACTGATTGCATTGAATTCCAGAAATATCAAATCGACTATTATGGGAACTAGGCATAGGAGTCCTATTCCAATCATCAAGAGACTCATATTTCTGGCAATAATCAACAAATCAACCTTATTAATATATCTCATAGAATTACCTGATTCATCAATCACTTAACTATTGAATGAATAAGTATATAAAATTTCATGTTATACAAATTTTACAGGAAATGTGGAAAAAATTGAATAACATTAAAGGCCAAATATTTAAAAATTTAAAAAGAAGAGGACATGAATAACTCTTCATAGCAAATTCTAATCGATATTCAACGGCAAATCACCAATGACATTGCCCCTTTTTGAAACGGCTATTGTATCCTCAAGCCTAACTCCAAATTCGCCTTCAAGATATATTCCCGGTTCAACCGTTATCACCATGCCTTCCTCAACTGTGGTCTCATCTCGAAGGGAAAACCCGGGAGTCTCATGGATGTCCAATCCCAAACTATGGCCTGTTGAGTGGATGAACTTATCGCCATAGCCATAATCAGCAATGATGTCCCTTGCAACCTTATCGACTTCACAACATTTCATTCCGGGCCTTATTGCCTTGATTGCCTTGTCATGGGCTTCCGCCACAATGTCCCAGATTTCCTGTTGAAATTCAGTATAAACCATTGTACGGGTGTTGTCCGAACAGTACCCATCATAGATTGCACCCCAATCGATTAGGATTGGCTGTTCTAATTTCTTGGCCTGCGGAATTGCATGCGGAAGACTTGAATCGGCTCCGCTTGTCACGATTGTGTCAAAGGATTCCTTGAATGCCCCGTTTTCAATCATGTGGCGGACAAGGTCAAATGCTATCTCCTTTTCAGTGTTTCCATTGTTCAATATGTCCAGCTGCAAAAATGATTTCTGAGCGATTTCTGTTGCCTTGGTTATCTTTTCAATCTCTAAAGGAGTCTTGATCATCCTTTGCTTGTCTATGTAGGTCTTGGCCTCAATTTGGAAGTCATCCTTGAATCTGGAATATGTGCTGAATGGCAAGGTTGGCTCGATTGCGAGGCTTTTGATTCCATCTTCCTTAAGTTCACGAATCATGACCTCATATGATTCATACTCCTTGACTTCTATTTTGGAATCCCTATTGGCCAGTTCCATATCCATTCCTGAGGCATAAATAATTGGATTATCCTTTATTATGCAAAATGCGAAGCTGGTTGGCTTATAATTTGATATATATTCCACATTAGTGAATTGAGTTAATAAATAAGCTTGGAAATCATCCTTTTTCATATCTTTTATAATATTGTCAATATGCAGGTCCATGATTAATATTTTAGAAAAAACTTTATATATATAATTAGATATTTTAACATTATGTTTAAGTTTACAGCAAGTGAAGTTAGAGATTTAATAATTGCATTCATCATCATTTCACTTTGTTTTGCAATAGTGAACGGTGGAAGAGATGTAAATGCAATATTATCTATTTTGCCTATTGTTATGGTTGGTGTGGGAGCAGGTTTTATCCTACACGAGCTTGGACACAAATTCGTGTCAATGAAATATGGATACTGGGCCGAATTTAAATTATGGCCTCAAGGATTGATATTCGCACTCATCACTTCATTTTTCGGCTTTGTATTCGCAGCACCTGGTGCTGTATACACCTACGCCAATTACATGACCGATGAGATAAACGGTAAGATATCCATTGCAGGACCTGTCGTCAACATTGCTCTTGCACTGATATTCCTTGGGATTGCAACAGCAGTTTATCCTTCCGCATTATATTCAGAAACCTACGCATTGGTATTCATCATCTGTGCAGTTGGATATTCCATCAACAGTTTCCTGGCCGTGTTCAACCTATTGCCTATCGGAAACCTGGATGGATCAAAGGTAATGGCATGGAATTTCGGAATTTGGGTTGTCACTATAGCAATAGCTGGAATTTTGACCTTAATGTCCATGACAATCGGCGTTCAAAATATTGTTAGATTAATTATAGGAATGTAAAATGACTGAAAAACTCACATACTTTAAAGGAACCCATAGGGTAATAGCTCCTAAAAAAACCGTTGAAATCAACGAGGACAAGCTGAAAACCGTTGGAATAACACGTGTTGCCGACATTACTGATTTGGATAGAATCGGAATGCCGGTATTTACAGCTATCCGACCAACCGCTGAGGATGGGGCAATCAGCATTTACGGTGGAAAGGGAATCAGCAAGGATCATGCCAAGGCTTCAGCCATGATGGAAGGTTTTGAGAGATATTCCGCCGAAAAGCAGGAAAGCGACGATACCATCTTTGCAACCCCAAACGAGATTGGCGAGAAGGGAGAATATATTGAGCCCAAATCATTGAACCTACCTCAGAAATTTGAAAAGGCAGATTTGGGAGACACCAGGTTCGAATGGAATTTGGCCCATGACATAATCACAGGCAATGATTATTATGTACTGTCAAATGCGGTTTTCCACCCATATAATCATGACAGCGATGTTGAAAGCCTTTTCAAGTCAAATACAAACGGACTTGCTTCCGGAAACGTTCTTGAGGAAGCGATATTGCATGGAATATTTGAGGTTATCGAAAGGGATGCATGGAGCATTTTCGAGATGACTCACAAGAACTATTCCCAAATCAACATAGACAGCATTGAAAGCGAGTTGATTAATGAGATTATTGACAAGTTCGAATCACAGGGAATCAAGATCAAACTGATGGACTTCACTGCAGACATAAACATTCCTACAATAGCCGCCTCAGCAGACGATACCGTGACAAGGGATGCGGGACTTCTGACATTGGGTATCGGAACCCACCTTGACCCGGAAGTCGCAATATTGAGAGCCTTGACTGAAGTTGCGCAAAGCAGAGCAACACAAATCAACGGTGCCCGTGAAGATACCGTCAGAGCCGATTTCGCCCGTGAAGCCGGCTATGAGAGAATGAAAAGAATCAACAAGTATTACTTCAGACAGGAAGAGGAGCAAATCAACCTCTCAGACATTGAAAACAAGTCCACCACTTCAATCGATGAGGATATTGATATTGTCAAGGAGGAACTGATTGCAAATGACATCAAGCATGTCCTATACACAGATTTGACAAGGCCTGAAGTCGATGTGAGTGTTGTTCGCGTAATCATTCCCGAAATGGAAGTCTATGCAATTGACCCTTCAAGGGCAGGCTACAGATTTTTAAAAGTATGATACTATGAAAATTTTAATTTATACAGGATTGTCAATTCCTTTTGATGAGGCTCGCCAAATCCTCGATTCCAGTGATGATGTTGAGGTCATCTACAAAAGACCAATCAAAAGAGGGGATTTGGGCCATGACATCAAGGAAAATCCGGACATTATTGGCATAATCGATGGGGTTTTCCATCAGAACTCCGCTGTGGGCCATCGTGAAATCCTTGATGTGATGAAAAGGGGTGTCAAGGTGTTTGGAGCCTCAAGCATGGGTGCGTTGAGGGCATCCGAACTGGACAGCCTCGGAATGCAGGGCATCGGGTACTGCTACAATCAGTATGCAAGCGGAGCCATCGATTCTGATGATGACGTTGCCGTGATGCTTGACAGCGAAAGCCTGGAGGCACTGTCCGTGCCTTTGATAAGCATGGATTATGTTTTTGCAAATGCCGTGTCTGAAAACATCTTGACACAGGATGAGAAGGACGAACTGGTTGAGATTTCCAAATCAACATTCTATCCGAAAAGGAACTATGCCAACACTTTGGCCAAATCCAGTTTGGATGATGAGAAAAAATCCAAATTGATTAATTTTATTCGTGAAAGCGAAGACATCAAAAAGCAGGATGCAAAGGAATTGCTCAATTTTATCAAAAACTACATTAATGAATAAGTTGATGTAGATTTACAAAAAACTATTTCTAAAAATTATAATAAGAACTCATTTAATTGAATCTGCAATCAAGCAAATGAAAGTAAAATTAAAAAACATTGTTTAAATAATCGAAAATTAAAATAAATGAGAGAGTTGAACTCTCCGAAAAATAGATGAAAAATTAATGAGGATTAATTCTTGTTTTCCATTTCCCTATATTTTTTCAAGACAATGTCTGGGGTTTCGATAACATGGTCAAATGTTGTTGAAAATTCTTTACTTTCAAAATCATCTTCGACCTTGCGGATACCGGATAAGGAAAATGAGTTGCCGTCAATTTTGAAACCAATGTCATCGGCGACCACGGAAATCAGATTGATTTCGATTTCGGAAGCCTTTTCCAAAGTCTGGTTAGCGGTGACATCATACTTTAGTTTCAAATTCTTATGTGGCATGATCTCATTAATTGTCCTTTTGATAACTGAATCAAAAAGTTCCAAAAATTTTAAAGCTGGAGGCATGTTATTAGCCCACCAGTAAGTGATGACAGAATTCAGAACAATGTTGTGTTCTGCAAAATCATCATATAACCTTGCACGAACACTTACAACACTATCATCTGTTTTAATCACTAAAACAGGACTAACAGCCATCTTATCACATTATTCTACTAATGCTTTAATCAAGTCGCTTGCCCTTACAAGTCCCACTAAGTCTCCTTCAACACCGATAACAGGAATTTGCTCAATGTTTAAGGATTTCATTTTTTTAGCGCAGTCTGTGACTTTGGTTTTGGAGTTTGCCACTTCAACATTGCTTACTGCAACGTCAGCAACTACTTTGTCTGTGAATTTCAAGTGATTTTTCTCAATGTACAAGACGGAAGTACTGTCCCAGGACCATTTGTCCCCTTCAGTACCTACTGTGGAACTGTGTTCGCTTCTTTCAGAGATGATTTCGATTTCGGATATGAAATCGGTTTCGGTTAAAATTCCTGATAACTTTGCATCATCATCTAATGCCAAAACAGATTTTAAACCAAATTGATTCATGGTTTCAAAAGCAACATTTAATGGAGCTTTTTCCCAGGTTGTTGGAACAGTAGTGATCATGAAATCTTCAACAGCTTGATTTACTTCAATTTTGGTTAAAGCCTTGGATACTATATCAAAAGATGTGATAATACCTACTAATTCGCCGTCATCGTTTACAACTGGAACTCTTCTAACGTTATTCTCCATCATAAGACGAGCAGCATCAACCACATCGTCACCAGGTTTAACAGTAATCAAATCCCTGGTCATCAACATTGCAATTTGTTCTTCATCAGGATTATTAATTAAGTCAGAACGAGTTACTAGTCCTACTAAAATATCAGTGTCTTCTTTAACTACAGGAAGCACTGCTTTGTTTTCTTTTCTCATTAAGTCTAAAACTTTTTCACGATTTCCCGGAACGGAAACGCTAACTACATTTTTAGACATTGTTCTTTTAACTAACATAAAAAACACCTTTTTACAATATACAATAATAAAATGGTAAATTTAATGAACTACGAGTACTGCGCATTTGGCTGAATTTACAACCTTGTCCGCTACACTACCCATAATAAATCTATCGAAACCAGATTTTCCGGAACTACCCATCACGATCAGGTCAACATTTTCTTCTTTTGCAACCTCTAAAATTACTTTAGCAGGTGACCCCTCTCTAATTACATGGGTAATTTTTATATTATCCTCATTTAACTTGTCAAATTCCTTGAGATTTTCTTCAGATCTCTCATTGAGAATTTGATTTAACTGGTATACTTCATCATCTAATGGAAGCCCGTTAACAAAATTATTCTCTGTGACACTCACAGCAACTATTTCAGCTCCACTGACCTTTGCCAAAAACAAGGCATGCCTCTGAGCTTTTTCTGCAAATTCGGACCCGTCTGTAGGGACCAATATTTTTTTATACATCATTAACATCTCCCATAATATATAGATTTATATCCATGATATTATATGCTAAATTTTTTGTTAATGGTATATAATATAGTTTTCGTTTCTTGCCTATTGCATATATTTAGGTAAGGATTTTTAGAAAAAGACTTGAAAATTATAAACTGTGCAAAATCACCCTCAGATATTAATGATTTCTGAACAACATCATTAATTTTGAAGCCACAGACGTTGGTTGTGGCCATCTTCAGCAGCTCCTGAGGATTGATATAGCTTTTATAATATACGGACATTATCTTTAAGCTGAACTCCAATTCCCTCAGCATGTTCGGTGAATTGAGCATGACATTGTCGGTTCCAAGCAATGGCCTGATTCCCAAATCAAGCATCCTGCCCACAGGTGTCACACCGACATTCAATGTAGCGTTTGCCCTTGGACAAACCACAACGTTCTGATTTGAAGATGCCACTGATTCCAAATCATCTCCTTTGGGGTTTGTGAGATGAACCAATTGGCTGAAATCGGATTCAACACCTTTGGCTATTTCACTGACACCAAAGTCATTCAATGAATCTATCTGATTGGATTCGGATTCCGCAACATGAATCGATGAAATCTTGCCTTGTCTATTGCACTCCTCAACGATCAAATCGGCAACTTCAGAAGTAATTTCGCCAAACCCGCTTGGAGCAATTCCATCAGCGATTTTCAATAGTTTACGAATAGCAACCTTAACCTTACTTAAATCCGGATCATCACCATAAAAGCTATCGTCACGACCAAGGATTATCGGCTTGATTGGCAAATCTGCAGAAGCCTTTCTCAAAAGCTTGACTCCCTCGATGCCTCCTTCCCTATAGTCGATGAAGTGTGTGGTTCCGGAATTGATCATGTCAATCATGGACTGTCTCATTGCCTCAATCAATTCGTCATCCTCTGCATTGGAAAGTGCAACATGCTTGACGCCATCGGGAGGCCTGACCATCTCACTGAGTGAAAGGCCATAGCCCTCATCCTTGATGATGGAATCCCCAATATGGATATGGCCGTTGATAAATGATGGGCAGACGACCGCACCATCAACATCAATGATTTTTCCTTCCTTGGCCTCCTTTGAGATTTCAATGATTTTCCCGTCGTCCACAACAACGTTTTCACGGACGGGAAGCAAATCCTGGCCTTTCAATATAATTCCGTTTGCTATAGTAAACATTAAAATAAAGTCTAACTTTTTTTATTAAAATAATTTATCATTAAATTTATTTAATCGAAAATCAATACTATAATTCAGCAATCATGAAAAATGATTTGCAAAAAATATTTTTCTTTTTAAACCATCAGGGTGATTTCTATTAACTCTCAGGAAATACGATACTTTTACAGGAACATAGTGAAAACCGGTAATGTATACAGAGTTAAATATAACAATAAGGACTATGGGGAGTTCAGTAAATTATCCGATGCATTATATGAAAGGGACGCACTGTTTTTCTGTAACTTCGATTATGACCTGCTTGTTGAATGCGACCTTGAGAACAAATATGAGAATATGGAATTGCCGCCGTTTCCCGAAAGGCGACCTAAAGGCAGGATCAAGGGAACCAAAGTCAACAAGAAGGAAAGGGAAGGGGAAATCCTATTCAATCATAAAATCAGGAAATTCTATATCAAAAAGGGCGATGACATCCTTGGATATTATGACTCAATGACCGAGGCGTTCTACTATAAGAAACTGCTGATGGACAACAATTGGGACATGAATGTCCTGAAATCCCACATCACCGAAAGAATTGACGTCAACATCATCATTGACCAAACTAAAGAGTATAAAGTCCAACTCAACTTCTGTCCTAAGTGTAAAAGCAGACTTAAAATTGGCGAAGAGGAATGTCCTTCCTGCGGTATTAACATTAAGGAATATCTATACAAAAATAATTAAAAAAAGGATAGAGAATAATTATTCTCCATCTACGTATTCGTTTAAAGATTTTACATTGATTTCATTATTTTGAACAGCCTGAATACCGTTTAAGACTGCTCTTGCGCCGGCTAATGTGGTAACATAAGGAATACCAAGTTCAATAGCCAAACGTCTAATGATATAACCGTCTTTTGCAGATTGTTTACCTTCAGAAGTGTTGATAATCAAATCAATTTCTTTATTTAAGATGGCGTCCCTGATGTTAGGTGAACCTTGTGACACCTTCAAGACCTTTTCGACTGAATCGAGTCCTGTAGCATCTCCAGTACCGTCGGTAGCCATAATCTTAAATCCTAAATTGGCAGCCTTCTCAGCGATTGGTCTGATTTTTTTCTTATCTGATTCTTTAACGCTGATGAATATCTTACCTTCTTTAGGCAATTCCATACCTGCTGAAAGCTGTGACTTATAAAATGCCATTCCATAGCTTTCGTCTATACCGATACTTTCACCGGTGGATTTCATTTCAGGTCCAAGCACGGTGTCTGATTCAGGCAATTTCAGGAATGGGAATACGGATTCTTTTACAGCGACATGCTCTATTTGAATTTCTTTGGTTAATCCAAAGTCTTTTAGTTTTGCACCGTTCATAATCCATGTTGCGACTTTTGCCAAAGGCACACCGATCGCCTTACTTACAAACGGAACTGTTCTACTTGCACGTGGGTTTGCCTCAATGATGTATACCATTTCCTCATCAAGCTTTACAGCATATTGGATGTTCATTAAACCTTTAACATCTAATTCCAAAGCCAGTTTTCTTGAATTTTCACGGATGGTGTCAAGAATATGTTTTGGAAGTGTTTGAGGAGGTATTACACATGCGGAGTCTCCTGAGTGGACACCAGCTTCCTCAATGTGTTCCATGATTCCTGCAATGAATACGTGATCTCCGTCACATAACAGGTCCACGTCGACCTCAATTGCATCTTCCAGGAACTTGTCCACTAAAATAGGGTGGTCTGGTGAAACCTTTACAGCTTCCTTCATATATTCCTCAAGCTCGTTCATGTCATAAACGATTTCCATTGCCCTTCCACCGATTACGTATGATGGACGTACGAGAACTGGGAATGTGATTCTTTCTGCAATCTCTTTTGCTTCCTCGAATGAGTTTGCTGTACCGTATGGAGCTTGGTGAATGTGGAGTTTTTCAAGCAATTCTGCGAAGAGTTCACGGTCTTCTACACGGTCGATGCTGTCATATGAAGTTCCCCATATCTTAACTCCTGCATTTGCAAGCGGCACTGCAAGGTTGATTGAGGTTTGACCTCCGAACTGCACGATAACGCCGTCAGGTTTTTCCTGTTCGATTACACCCATTACGTCCTCAAAGGTTAACGGTTCGAAGAACAGCTTATCTGAAATGTCATAATCTGTACTTACTGTTTCAGGGTTGTTGTTGATCAATATGGTTTCGATTCCATCTTCCTTCAAAGCAAGGGAAGAGTGTACACAACAGTAATCGAATTCGATACCTTGACCAATTCTGATTGGTCCTGCACCTAAAATCACTACCTTTTTCTTGTTGGTTGAGGTCAATTCATTACCCATATCATAGCTGCTGTAGTAATATGGTGTTTTTGCCTCAAACTCTGCAGCACAGGTATCTACCATCTTATATGATTGCTTGATATTGTACTTGTTGAGCAGGTTTCTGATGTACTCCTCGGTCTGGCCTGAAAGGTCAGCCAAACGTTTGTTGGAACAACCTATTTGTTTTGCTTTTCTTAAGTACTCTTCATCATCTAGTTTATCGGCTGAAACATCATTTTCGAAGTTGACGATGTTTCTGATTTTGTATAAGAAGAAATTGTCAATCTTGGTGAGTTCACGGATTTTGTCAATGTCCATTCCATCCTTGATTGCTGAATAGATTTGGAAGTAGATTAGGTCTGTTGGATTTGCAAGGTCTTCCTCTGTGTATTCGACATATTCAAATCCGTCAAAGCCCATGTCAAGTGATCTTAATGCTTTTTGGAATGCCTCTTCAAAGGTTCTTCCAATAGCCATGACCTCACCGGTTGCTTTCATTTGAACTCCCACTTGACGGCTGATTCCCTTAAACTTGTCGAACGGCCATCTTGGGATTTTGATAACGACATAGTCGATTGCTGGTTCGAATGATGCAGGGGTCTCTTTTGTGATGTCGTTTTTGATTTCATCCAAGGTGAGTCCCAGTGCAACTTTTGATGAGATTTTTGCAATCGGATAACCTGTCGCTTTTGATGCTAGCGCACTACTTCTTGATACACGTGGGTTTACTTCAATTACCTTGTATTCATCGGTTTCCGGATTTAAGGCAAATTGAATGTTACATCCTCCGCGTATTCCCAGTGCACGGATAATCTTGATTGATGCGTCACGCATCTTCTGGATTGTCTCATCACATAAACATTGGATTGGGGCAACTACCACACTGTCTCCTGTATGGATTCCCATAGGGTCGATGTTTTCCATGGTACATACGATGATACAGGTGTCTTCCTTATCCCTCATTACCTCAAATTCGATTTCCTTCCATCCTAAAACGGATTCGTCAATGAGAACCTGGTTAATGAAACTCATGTCAAGTCCGTGGTTTGCGATTTCAATCAATTCCTCTTCGTTGTGAGCGATTCCCCCGCCGGTTCCACCTAATGTGAATGCCGGCCTGACAATTACAGGATATCCAATATCCTTAACTGCCTCAAGCGCTTCGTCAACGCTTTCAACAGCGTGACATTTAGGAATCTGTTCACCGATTTCTTCCATGAGGTTTGCAAACAAGTCACGGTCTTCCACATCTTTAATTGTTTGAACGTCGGAACCTATGACCTTAATTCCTTCGAGTAATCCTAAGTCTCCAAGTCCTGTTGCAATATTCAATCCGGTTTGTCCACCCATGGTTGGTAAAATAGCGTCAATATTTTCTTGTTCAATGATTTTTGCAACAACTTCAGGAGTCAATGGTTCAGTATAAACAGTATCGGCCATTCCAAGGTCGGTTTGAATTGTAGCAGGATTACTGTTAACGAGTACTGTTTCAATACCCTCTTCTCTTAATGATTTACATGCTTGTGAACCGGAATAGTCGAACTCTGCTGCCTGTCCGATTTGAATAGGTCCGGAACCAATAATCAATACTTTTTTAATATCTTTATCAACTGGCATTGTGTAATCCCCTCTTATCTAATAATCATCCATCATTTTGCTAAACTCATCGAAAGTGTCTCTTGTATCATTTGGACCAGGCCCTGCTTCAGGGTGGTACTGTATACAGCGCATTGGAAGCTCTTTGTGAGAGATACCTTCCGGAGTTCCATCATTCAAGTTAACGTGAGTCAATACTAAATCAGTCTCTTTTAAAGATTCCTTATCTATAGTAAAACCATGGTTCTGTGATGTGATAAACACTTTTCCTGTGTTTAAGTCTTTTACAGGCTGGTTTTCACCACGGTGTCCAAATTTCATTTTATAGGATCTTGCTCCAAATGATTTAGCAATTAGCTGTTGTCCCATACAGATTCCGAAAATAGGCAATCTGTTGGATAATTTTTTCATGGTTTCAATGGTTTCAGACACCCTGTCAGGATTTCCAGGTCCTGAGGTAATCATCAAACCGTTTGGTGAATAGTCAAGTACGGTCTTGTAATCAATATCATAAGGGAACAATATTACTCCTATGTCCCTTTCCAAAAATGAGTTGATAATGTTCTTTTTGACACCACAATCGATTAAAGCAACTTTCTTGTCGGCATCCTCATTGAACATTTTAATTTCTTTTGTTGAAACCAATGGCACGACATCAACATCTTCAATGCTTGGTTGGGACTTTGCCATTTCAATCAACTTGTCGTCATCAACATCTTCAGTTGTTATAGCTGCTTTAAATGAACCTTTTTCACGTATTTTGAGTGTTAGGTCACGAGTGTCTATTCCACTTATTCCTGGAGTTTTGAATTCTTTTAAAAACTCATCCAAAGTCTTTTGAGGTCCGAAGTTAGATACTTCACGACAAACTTCACGACAAACGAATCCTTCAACTTGTACTTTATCTGACTGATACCAGTCCTCACTTACTCCATGGTTACCTTCCAATGGGTAAGTGGACATTAATATTTCTCCTTTAAAAGACGGATCAGTTAATGATTCGGTATAACCGCCCATACCTGTGGAAAAAACGAGTTCTCCCAATTTGGTGGTTTCATAACCGAACGCTTCACCTTTTAAAACAGTTCCATCTTCCAAAGCTAATTTAGCTATTTTTACCATTAAATCACCATTTTAAGAAAATATAATTCTATATCCTTTATATATTTTATTTTACTATATTATTAAAGTTTGTTTTTTAGATGAAAATTAATATCTAAAACAAAATATGATTCAGATTTCAGATGATAATTTTCAAATTTTTGAATGAGTTTATAATCTAAAAATTATAAACTAATATTCAATCAGAATTTGTGCGAGAGCAAGAACATGGACGGCGAATCCGAAAAGCTAATCAAAAAACAGATGAGAAATCCTGCCGATTTTAAAAAATTCAAAAAGATGGTCAGTGAAACAAAGGCATACAACGTACCCAAATCATTTACAGGAGAATTGAGGCCATATCAGAAAATCGGCTACTCATGGATAGTCTCAAACATAAGATACAACTTCGGATGCATATTGGCGGATGACATGGGGCTCGGTAAGACAGTGCAGGTGCTGACCGCAATCCTGCATTTCAAGGAGATGAATCCCCTGGACAATGAGCCGTCACTGATTATAGTTCCGCCCACCCTGATATCCAACTGGGAAAACGAAATCAGGAAGTTCACTCCGGAGCTGACATATTACATTTACCACGGATCCAACAGAACATTCCCATTTGAGGAATATGACATAATACTGACCTCATATGGAGTGGTCAGGCTTGATTTGGACATATTCATGGACAAGACCTGGTTTTTATGTGTCATTGATGAGGCACAAAACATCAAAAATCCAAATACCCAACAGACAAGGGCGATTAAAAGCGTTAAGGCAAAAACAAAAATAGCCCTGACCGGTACACCTATTGAAAACAAGCTGACAGACTACTGGTCAATATTCGATTTCGTGAATAAGGGATACCTCTCATCGCTCGACAGCTTCAAGGCGAACTACGTCATGAGAATCGAAAGGCTGGAAGAGACAAAAACCTTGGAGAAATTCAAAGCAATCACCAAGCCGTTCGTGCTCAGGCGTCTCAAGACCGATGACAACATCAAGGACGAGCTTCCGGACAAGATCGTCAACGACATCTACTGTTCCCTCACCAAAAAGCAGATATTGCTGTATAATGCCATAATGGAGGGAATATTCGAGGATCTTGAAGGAAAAACAGGAATTGAACGTAGGGGAATCATCCTGAACATCATAACCGGCCTGAAACAGGCATGCAACCATCCCGCACAGTACCTGCGTTCGGACAACCCTAAAATCTCCGAATCCGGAAAGATGGAACTGCTGATTACAATCCTTGAAAACATTCTGGACATGGATGAGAAGGTGATAATCTTTACCCAATATGCCCAAATGGGCGAAATCATTCAGAAGCTTGTTTCCAAAAAGCTAAAGACAGATGTGCTGTTCCTTCACGGTTCACTCACGCAACAGAAACGGGCAGAGGTGATTGAACGCTTCCAAGAGGACAATAGCTGCAAGATTCTGGTCGCAACACTGAAAACAGGAGGCGTTGGACTTAACCTGACCGCCGCCCAGAATGTAATACATTACGACTTATGGTGGAATCCTGCAATTGAAAACCAGGCAACAGACCGTGTGCACAGGATTGGTCAGAAAAGCGATGTGATGGTGTACAGGTTCATCACCAAGGGAACCCTTGAGGAAGTAATCGATGAAATGAGTAAAAATAAGCTTAACTTGGCCGAAAAGGCAATAAGCAGTGACGAGACATTCATCACTGAAATGAGTGATGAGGAATTGAAGGAAAAGCTATCCCTGAGATTATAGTCATTTCTTGCCGGATTTAAATTTATTCGCCAATTTCACGACTTTGCCGTTAATCTCTTTTTTAGTTGTTGGGTTCGTGATTGGCGTCAAAGGACCATTAAACGATTATTCAATTTTCAAGCTGAAATTGAGGCTTCTTGATGAATGTGTCAGTGCACCGATTGAAATGATGTCCACACCATATTCGACATAATCCATGATGTTTTCCTTGGTGATTCCTCCTGAAACCTCAATGAGGGAATTCTGACGAATATCCAATCTGTTCAACTCATCGATGACCTCCTTGACCTCATCGCCTGACATGTTGTCAAGCATCACGATGTCCGCACCGTTCCTGACGCATTCGACCGCATCCTCCAGTGATTCAACTTCAATTTCGATTTTTTTGGAAAAACTAGTGTTTTCTTTAGCCTTCAAAAGAGCCTCCAACGGGTCTCCACAGACTGCAATGTGATTATCCTTGATTAGAACCATGTCATCCAGGCTGAAACGATGGGTATCGACACCGCCAACACCTAAAGCGTATTTGTCGAATTTCGCTATTGCAGGTGAGGTTTTGCGGGTGCCTGCAATTCTCACATCATAATCCCCGACCAAATCAGCATATTCGCTTGCCGCACTGGCCACTCCACTCATCCTCATGAGCAGGTTTAGGGCGGTCCTTTCAAGAAGAAGTATTGTTCTTGCATCCCCCCTGAGGGATATCAGTAAATCTCCTTTTGATATTTTGACTCCTTCTTTCAGACAAAGTGTGATTTCAACGCCATATTCCTCAAATAAATTGCGAATAACGTCAATACCTGCCAAAATACCCTCATCCTTTGATACTATGGATGCATTTACAATCTTGCCTTCCTCAACCACTGCGTTTGAAGTGATGTCGCCAAATCCTTCATCTTCAGCCAGCATATATTCAATAATCTTGTCCAAAAAAATCACCTAAAATTTAATATGATTATGATAATATATATTAAAATAAGAACTATAAAAGTGATTACATTATGGAAATAATATTTTTAGGAACTTCCTCTGCAGTCCATTCAAAGGAAAGAAACCATCCGTCAATTGCACTTAAAGCATTTGGGGATGTGATGTTGTTTGATTGCGGTGAAGGAACACAAAGGCAAATTCTTTTCACTAAAGTGAGTCCGATGAAAATATCCAAGATCTTCATCACACACTACCATGGAGACCATATCCTGGGACTTCCGGGACTGTTGCAGTCAATGAGCCTCCATGGAAGGGAGTCCAAACTGACAGTCTATGGACCTCACGGATTGAACGGCGTCAAAAATGCCATTTACTCCCTTGGATACTGTGCAATCGATTTTCCGGTTGAGTTTGTTGAGATAGACTCAGGAATCGTTGAGGAGACTGACGAATACGTCATAACCGCACAAAGGGTCAGGCATAACGTTCCGACACTCGCATACTCCATTGAAGAGAAGAAAAAACCTCGTTTCCTGCGTGAAAAGGCAATTGAATTGGGCGTTCCGGTCGGTCCGGATTTTGGAAGATTGCATAACGGAGAGGAAGTCGAAGTCAACGGGAAGATAATCAAACCCGAACAGGTGCTTGGAGAACCAAGAAAAGGAATTAAAATAACTTATTCCGGTGACACCAGACCTTGTGAAGAGATAATCAGCCTTGCACAGGACAGCACCATTCTTATCCATGAATCAACTTTCATCAACAAGGACAACACCAATGCAGAAGAGCACGCACATTCAACATCAATCGACGCAGCATATGCCGCAAAATATTCCAACAGCAAGGAGCTGATCCTTACACACATCAGCACAAGATACGGTGAGGAATACGCCAACATAATGCTTGAGGAAGCCCGTGAAATATTTGAAAATACCCGAATAGCCAAAGATTTAATGGAGATAGAATTATGAATCTTCCGCCAATCAGCAACACATCAATGACCTTGCTTTCGATTCTGGCTATAATCATAATAACCTCAATAGTTACAAGAATCATTGCATCCCTAATGAACAGGATGACCCGATTCAAGAAGGACATGACAGCAATCTATCTCATAAGAGACATAATCAACTACATCATCTATTTCATTGCATTGATGGCCATTCTGCAGCTCTTTGGAATAAATCTTGCAGGAACATTGCTGAGCTTAGGTATTGTTGGTATTGCAGTGAGCTTTGCGGCAAAGGATATCATATCAAACCTGTTTTCAGGAATCATCCTGATTCTCGGCAGAAGCGTCAAGGTTGGAGACACGCTTTCAATAAAAGGCGAGAAGGGATATGTCGAGAGAATCTCCCTTAGGTCAACCGTGATTGTCGACGATAACGGGGTCAGGAACCATGTTCCGAATTCAGTGCTGACAAACAACGAATATCTCCAATACAACCCCCCTGAAAAATACAGGGTCGACATAATATCCGGATTGAACCTGAATATCGATATTGAGGATTTCAGAGCCCATATGATCAAGATAATGGAAAGCTATCCTGAAATAAGCGACTATCCAAAGCCTGAAGTTTACGGTAAAGAAATCAGCTTTAAACAAAGTAAAGTGAAGGTATCATTTTGGGTAAATAATTTTAATGATAAAGATAAATATAAAATAATAATAATGAATGAAATTAGAAAATTTGTTCAAAAAGGTGAAAATGATGAATAATGCGCTTCAAGAAGAGATTTTAAAATTGAAAGAAGAGAAAAATGCGATTATCCTTGCACACAATTACCAGCCAAAGGAAGTTCAGGAAATAGCTGATTTTCTTGGAGATTCCCTGGAATTGTGCATTAAAGCATCAGAAATTGAAGATAAGGATTTAGTGATTTTCTGTGGTGTAGATTTCATGGCAGAAACTGCATTTATCCTCAATCCCGACAAAAAGATTGTAATTCCAACTCTTGAAGCCGAATGTCCAATGGCACACATGCTTCCTGAAGAGGTTTTGCTTAAAGCGAAAGAGGAACATCCTGATGCCGGAGTCATCCTTTACGTAAACAGTATCGCCGAGGCAAAGCAGCATGCGGACACATTGTGTACCTCAGCCAACGCAGTCAAGGTGACTGAAAGCTTACCTCACAAAAAAATCCTATTCGGACCAGACAAGAACCTTGGAACCCATGTTGCGGACAAATTGAAGGATAAAGAAATCATTCATGTTCCAAGCGACGGCCATTGTTACGTTCACCGATTGATTCACGTTGAAGACGTTGAACTTAAAAGAAAGGAATATCCTAATGCGGAAATCATCTGCCATCCTGAATGCAAGCTCGAAGTCCAAAAGGCATGCGATGTGGTAATGTCCACCGGAGGAATGCTAAGGCACATTGCAGAAAGCGACAAAGAGGAATTTGTAATCGGAACTGAAATCGACATGATTACAAGAATCAATTCAGAGGTTCCAGGCAAAAAGCTATACCCATTGCTTGAGGGAGCAATCTGCAACACCATGAAACTGCATACCCTTGAAAAAATCAGAGATTCCCTCATTAATGAGGAACCTAGAGTCACATTGCCTAGCGAAGTTGCGGATAAATCCAGAAAAGCTGTAGAGCATATGCTGGAAGTGTCCAAATAACTTCTCTTTTTTTCTATTTTAAAAATTGATTCAAGAAGGAAATTATGCTGTCTCCAATAACGACATAATCATCGTTGTTGTAGTAGTAATCCTCTTTTTCATCTTCCTTTGTTAAAATAATTGCATCCTTAACCAATTCTCTGAATGGCTGCATGTCATATTCTGAGTGGAAGTAATTCTTGTTTGTTCCAACGAATAGCGATTTGGCCTTAATATTGGACAATTGATTTGTGACATCGAATGCCATGTCGCAGTCATTCCTGAATTTGAGATCATAAAGGTCTGTGAAGAAGCATTCGTCGTTGAAATCATCGAAAACCGCCTGAATCTCATCATTTTCCATGTTGTTAAAGACTTTTTTGGATGCAGTATGTGCAAACAATATGGAATTCACCGTAATTATGCTTTTTGTTTTGGAAACGCTATATCCGTCAGTATAATAATCCTCTGTTGCATCTATGATGTTTTCCAATACTTTTGCAACTATATATTTATATCCTGAAAGCTTAGCCGCTGAATTGACAATTAAAAGGAATTCCATCTCATCAGGATATTCACATGCCCATTTTAAAGCCTGATATCCTCCCACTCCTTCACCAACCAAACCTAAAACGTTTTTCATGTTGAATTTTTCGGCCAAAAACTGCCTTTTAAAGTTTACCAAATCAATGATTGAATAAGATGGAAAATCATAGTTCAATCCTGTGTTTGATGGCGAACATGAATCAGGAGTACCCAGCGCCCTAATATTGATAAAAAAGAATTCATCTGAAAAATCGCTGTTTTCAATGATATAATTATGAGCCTCCCTCAAATAGGAATATGTCGCATTATAAGTGGGAAAAAACACTATTGCATTTGTAATGGTCCCCTCATCATCATATCTGGGAACGCCATATGTGATATATTGAACTTCAACATTTTCAAGGGTCCTTCCATATTCAAATTCAAAGGAATCCATCACATAGATTCCACTTTCACGTGTCCTCTGTAAAATAATATCACAACCTATATTATTAGATAGTCAATTATAACTATTTAAATCATTTTGTTAAAAAGAATGTCATTATTTATTAAAAAAATGGGAACCCATTCAGTTTCACATGTCCTCCAGGAAACTTGAAAGGAAAACGTTCATCTCTATCTCTTCACGCGCAATGAAATCATCCAGCCGGTATTGTGCCACATCACTGGCAAAGGGATAAAGCTCATCATCAAAATATGTCCTGATTATCAGTGCATCATCAGCAATGCAGGTCTTCTCATCAAGATTGTCGTTCAGGAAGTTCAATTGCTCACTGGACAGGCCGAAAACCGAATATTCAACAAAATTAACATCACCTGAAGCAAAATCCGTAATCTTAACAATCATCAAATTCCTCCATGAATTCCCTCAACTCATCTGATATGGTTTCAAGTTCGTTGAAGCATAAATGGCCCAATTTGGAATCCATAACTATCAACTGAGAATCGTCAATCATTTCAGCCATTGGAATGCCGTCAAGGTCTGTCGGGAAGTGCGGATCCTGCTTGCATGATATTATCAGTACCTTGGACTTGATTTTGTCCAAATCGCTTTCAACATCATAATACATGCAGGACTCATTGCAGTACTTCAAGTCATAGATGTCGACTTCAATCATTTCATTTCCAAAGTTTTCGAATTCATAAGCCAATTCATCATTGGACATTTCCCTCAATGCTTCCTTTGAAAGTCCAAAATTAAATTCAGCAAGATTTGCAAGCCTTAAAGTTCTGATTAAAGAATAAGTCAATTCACCCTTTGCATAGTCAGGGTCAGATGTAATGATTTCATCAACGAATTTTGAGAGAATGAAATCATGGCCTGCAACCTTATAGCTGCTAACTCCAGTGATTATGAAATCTGAGTATTCTGGATAGTTTATTGCAGATGTCAGTGCGACAAAACCTCCCATTGAATTGCCGATCATGCCCAGGACATGATCGAGATTGAACTTTTCCTTCAGGAACTGCTTTTGAAAGTTGACGACGTCCAAGATTGTGTATTTGGGGAATTTGTTTTTCAAATCGGTTGTTGACGGAGAGCATGAATTCGGAGAGCCCAATGCAGTTAGGCTAATGAAGAAATACTTTCTTTCATCAAATGCATCGCCTTCACCCACCAATGGGGCCACCTTCTTCATTGAGGCATAGTTTCCAAGTGAACCGTGACAGTATATGATTGCATTCTTGATTTGGCCATCCTCATCATAGATTGGAGTGCCGAAAGTCATATATTCGACCTTAACTTCATTCAGAACTTCACCGTTTTCGAATTCGAATGAATCCATAACGTGATACTCGTTTTTGCTTTCAAAATATTCATCATCGTAAATGTAAATTCCCCCAGACAATCCTTGTTTACCTTTTTAAAAAACAAATTATTTAAATTAAACTAAACAATGTAATTGTAATGAAATATAAAATTCTAGAAAAACCAGGTTGCGAAGATGCTTACGATTTGATTCAGGACGCATTGAGAAAGAAAGCAACAATCATAATTTTTGCATGCTGTAAAGTCAGCTATGAAGGCCGTGCATTAAGTGAACTAAACTGGGGAGAACGCATAATAATGATCAAGCCCGACGGAGCCTTTTTAATCCATCAGGAAAAAAAGGTCGAGCCGGTTAATTGGCAGCCTCCAAAATCAAGGACAAGGGCATACATAAAAAATGACAACCTGTTTTTGGAAAGCCACAGAAGGTCTCCTAAGGAATTGCTTACAGTTGAAGTCAAAAAGGTCCAATTCATCAGTTACGCCAATATGGAGGACTATGAGGAGCTTGAGCAGGCAGGCTATGAAAAGGACATGAGCGACATGATTATGGAAAAGCCACACATGATTGAGGAAGGATTTACCCCAACCACCCGTGAATACAGCGTCGAGCATGGATTCATTGACATATTGGGAAAGGACAGCGACAACAACCTAATGATTCTCGAACTTAAGGCTCGTAAAGCAGGCGTCACTGCCGTCAAGCAGCTTAGAAGATACATCCAGGATATGGAAAATACGGATAACGATTATTTAAGGGAAGTCAATGCCGAGAAAAAGAAAATAAGGGGACTTCTCGTTGCACCATCCATCATGGATGACGCCTTGGAACTGATTGAAGAGGAAGGCATTGAATTCGTATCAGTTGAGCCTCCTCGTGAGCTAAAAAGAGATAAGAAAGTTACATTAGATTTCTTCTAATCTAATGCATCCTCTATTTTTTTCAATTCGTTGTCGAAGAATTTCTTTGTATAGTCATTTGCCGGAATTGAAACGGTTACATGACAGTCCTTTTCGAGTTTATAGATAAGATAATCCTCACCATCCAATGAAAGTGAATCATCATCACTCAACAGTTCCAATTTAGACAATTCTTCAAGGATATTGTTGTATTCTGTCTCTTCAAGGTCAATCACCTCATCAAGATCCATGTCCTGAAGTTTGGAATTCAATTGCATTGCAATTGCCACAAATCCGTTGACAGTCTTATCTGAAATGTTGAACTTGGTGTTTCTGATTTCCTCCATGGAGAATTTAACATGCTGTACAGTGTTTTCAGTGACCGGAATCTCATTGGACAATCCGATTTGGTTTATTTCATAATGATTTTCCCATTCACCAATCTTGTAAACTGCATAATTTATATCATCGAGACTAATAATTTTTTCATCTGCCATACTATCACACTTATTAAATATATTTTTATATTATAATTAATAAATGTAAATTTTAACGGAGGTTAAAGTGTGAAAAAATGTCCTGAATGTGGAAATCCTAGTTATGATGGTGCTCCTGTTTGTGGAAATTGCGGTTATAAATTTCCAAAGGCAAAGGTTGTAGCGCCTAAAAGCGAGGATATATTCCAAAAAGAACCAAAAGAGAAAAAAGATTCTAATAATGAGGACACAGTTAGTATAATCAAAAGTAAAAAACTTATTATTGGAGCAATATTACTTATAACCATAATTGCCATTTGCGGAATCGTCCTTATGGGAAATAGCAATTCCGGCAGCAATTCCAGTTCACCATTACAGTCAATAGATAACGTGAAAGAATATTCTGCGGGAGATTTTGCATTTAAATATCCTAGCGATTGGCAAGACCTTAATGAAACCGATTTAGAGCATCCTGGAGCAAAATTCATCCAGAAAGACAATATCACCATCGAGTATTATAATGTTACAAGCAGTGCAGATTCCATTAAAGAAATAACCCAAGGAATCATTACATCTGCACAAGGAAAAGGTGCTTTCGTAGAGCTTGTTGAAACTATAACTTTAGATGGTAGAAACGCATCAAATATCGTTCTAGAGGATGCTGACGGAGATTACACCCGTTACGTTTCAATGTTTAGTGAAGGAATGACTTACGTCTTTAAAGTTAACGGAGATTCAATGAATTCCGTTACTTCCGAAGAGATCAATTCCGTAATTAATTCTGCAGATATTGCTTAAGTATGATTAAACATCATACTTTTTTTCTATTTTTTTAAGTGTTATTATGACAAAAATCAAACTCGCACTCTGTCAAATGAATGTCATTGACGATAAAGAGGCCAATCTAAAGAAAGCCACTTCAATGATAACTGATAGTGCAAACAAGAATGCTGATTTTATAGTTTTGCCTGAAATGTTCAACTGTCCCTATTCAAATGACAAGTTCATAGAATACGGAGAAAATGAAGATGAAAGCATCACGTTAAAGGCCATTTCCGAATTGGCTAGTGAAAATAATGTCTATATACTGGCCGGATCAATTCCGGAATATGAAAACGACAACCTGTACAACACAAGCTACCTCTTTGACAGAACAGGCTCAGTCATAGCAAAGCACAGAAAAATGCATCTTTTTGACATTGACGTCAAGGATAAAATCAGTTTCAAGGAATCCGATGTTTTAACTGCCGGCGACAATGTCACCGTGGCCGAAACGGAATTCGGCAAGGTTGGAATCGGAATATGTTATGATGTGCGCTTTCCGGAGCTTGCTCGTTTGATGGTTGAGGATGGTGCCTTGATATTGTTCTATCCCGGCGCATTCAACATGACGACCGGTCCTGCGCATTGGGAATTGTTGTTCCGCTCAAGATCCCTTGATAATCAGGCTTTTTGTATTGGCGTTGCTCCTGCATTGAACATGGATGCAAGCTACCACAGCTATGGTCATTCAATAGTTACCAACCCATGGGGAGAGGTTATCAGCCAAGCGGATGAAAAAGAGGATATTATTTTCTGTGAAATTGACTTGAGTGAAATAAAAAAAGTAAGGGAAGAGCTTCCCCTTTTAAAAAATAAAAGGAAAGATCTCTACGAAGTCAGATTACTGTAGTTTGTCAAGTCTTTTTTGGAAGTATGACAATTTCTTGTCATTATCTGCAAACACTTCACAGGCGGTTTTCAAGACCCTGACCTCACTGTCATAGTCATTTGCCTTCCTGTATAGAATGCATAATCTTTTATAAGGTGCGTCTTTTGCCTGTCTTGATTCGACATAGCTTTCATATCCCTTGATGGCCTTTTGGACATTGGTCTTTTCCATTTCCTTAAGTGTGCTCATCGGAATTAATGACACCACCTCTTCACCGGACGCCTTAGCCTTTTGTCTTTTTTGAGCCTTTTTGATTGCCTTGTTGCATGACTTTTTAAAGTCCTTATCACTTTCGGCCTTACGTGCATCCTTGATTAGTTTGATTGAATCATCTGTTGCAATGTCTCCAAGTGCCTGGATTGCTGCGAGTCTTACACCCCAATCCTCATCTTCAAGGCATTTTGCTATTGCGTCAAGTTCCTCTTCCGCCTGAAGTTCACCGAGGGAACGCACTGCAACTTTTCTAACGCCAAAATCCTCGTCATTTGTCGCTTCCACAAAGTATGGGATGACCTTTTTGTCTCCGGTTTCCTTAAGTGCGAATGCGAGGAAACGTTTATCCTTTCCTTCTGCGTTTTCAAACTCTTCAATTAATTTGTCAACGGCCACATCACCCATGTTTCCTAAAATTTCAGCAGCCTTAAATCTGACTTGGGCGCTTTCATCTGTGGTGGCCTTAATCAATGGTTCAATAGCTTCCTCATCGGTTATTCCAACCAATGACTCTATTGCTTCTTTTCTCACTTTAACATCATCATCTGATAGATTGTTAATGGCTTCTTCAAAACTTAAATCTGACATGATAATAGGTTAGGTTTTAGGAATATATAAGTTTTTGAGCCACACGTTAAACATTCATTTAAAATTAGAATTGCTTTCTTGAAAGGTTTAAGATAATGTGAAAGGCGATGAGGCAAATTGATTGAATTTAAAAAAAGTAAAAAAAATAAGAGAATAATTCTCTTATTTAGATAGCAGTCCATCCACCGTCAATACAGATTAATTGACCGGTACAGAAACTGGATGCGTCAGATGCAAGGTAAATTGCTATACCGTCTAATTCACCAGGTTTACCTAAACGTCCAGCTGGACAGTAAGCTGCAATGAGGTCCATGAATCCAGGTAATTCAATGGAGTCAACAGTTAATTCGGTTTCGAATACTGCAGGACCAATAGCGTTTACGGTAATGTTGTATTTAGCCCATTCTACAGCTAAGTTTTTGGTTAAGTTCATTACTCCACCTTTAGCTGAGGAGTATGCACTAATTCCTCCACCAGGGAAGATTACTCTGGAGTGGATTGAACCAATGTTGATGATTTTACCGTATTCTTGTTCGATCATGATTTCTCCAACAGCTTTACACATGTAGTAGACACCACTTAAGTCAATGTGGATGTGTCTTTCCCATTCTTCGTTGGATTGGTCAGTGACCATTTTGTTGTTACCCATACCTGCTGCGTTAACGAGGATGTCGATTCTTCCGTAAGCATCCATTGTTTTTGCAACAGCAGCGGTGATACTGTCATAATCTCCGACGTCACATACAGCGTACATTACTTCGGTTCCGTATTCTTTTTCGATTTCAGCAACGTTTTCTAATAATCTTTCTTCTCTTCTAGCGAATAATGCTAATTTTGCACCTTGGCTTGCGTATGCTTGTGCAATTTGCCAACCAAGTCCTGAGGAAGCACCAGTAATAACTGCTACTTTGTCTTTAATATCGAAATAATTTTTCATTTTTTATACCACCTTAGGCAAAAAGCCTATGTATAATAATATAGACATTAAACTATTTAATAATTATTATTTAGAAATATTAAGCATATGTAAAAAAATATTTAAATTTTATTTAAAAAATATGGAAAATATTCAACAAACTACTAAAAAATAAATGTAAAATCTTTTAGGCAAACTAAAATTTTCATTGAAAATTACTACACTGAACATAAAATTTAATTAAAATTAAACCTTAACATAAATATTGACAAGAAAAATTATATAGTGGTATAAAAATGATTGAAGAGCAAGATAAGACATATTCGAAAAAAGAAATCTTTAAGATTCTCCATCCATGGGTCAGACAGTGGTTTGATTCACAGTTTGAGGACTTCACACCAGCTCAGAAAAAGTCAATCATGGACATCCACAGGAACAACAACATCCTGATTTCATCACCGACAGGATCCGGAAAAACACTAACAGCATTTTTATCAGTAATCAGTGAACTGACAACCCTTGCAGAGGCGGACAAGCTAGAGGACAAGGTTTACTGCATTTACATTTCACCCCTTAAAGCTCTCGACAACGATATTGAAAAGAATCTGGATGAACCATTGGACGGAATTGAAAAGATAGCTGGCAAAAGCCTTGGAATAAGAAAGGCCGTCAGAACGGGAGACACCACACAATACCAAAGGCAGAAGATGCTCAAAAAGCCTCCGCATATCCTAATCACAACTCCCGAAACATTATCGATATTGTTGGTGGCGCCGAAGTTCAGGGAAAAATTGAGCCACGTCAAGTATGTGATCATTGACGAGATCCACTCGCTGGCCGAAAACAAAAGGGGAGTTCACCTAAGCCTATCTCTAGAGAGGCTCCAACACCTGATTGGACAATACACAAGAATAGGGCTCTCCGCAACTGTCAGCCCAATCGACGAGGTGGCAAGATTCCTTGTGGGATACGAGTATGGGGTTGAGCGCAACTGCAAGGTAGTCAACATCAACTACCTCAAGGAACTGGACATGGAAGTTATGTGTCCGGTAAGCGACATCGTGCTTGCGGACGAGGAGGACACACGCCTTGGAATGTATGACCTGCTGGATGACCTGATACAGGAAAACAAGACAACGCTGATATTTACAAACACCCGTAGCGGAACAGAACGCTTCGTATACAATCTAAAGAAAATGTATCCGATGAACTATAACGATTCGAACATTATGGCACACCATTCCTCACTATCAAAGGAAGTCCGTCTGGAAACCGAAAACAAGCTTAAGGAAGGGAAGCTCAAGGCAGTGGTTTCATCAACATCCCTGGAACTTGGAATCGATATCGGATACATTGACCTTGTGGTGCTAATCAATTCGCCGAAATCCGTTGCAAGAGCCCTGCAGAGAATCGGCCGAAGCGGACACAGGCTACATGAAAAGTCAAAGGGAAGAATCATAGTCACCGACCGTGACGATCTGGTGGAATGTTCAGTGCTGCTTAAAAATGCCAAGGAAGGCAAGATTGACAGAATCAGCATCCCTAGAAACTGCCTTGATGTTCTGGCGCAGCACATTTATGGAATGAGCATTGAAAATCCATGGGACCTCGATTACGCCTATGACGTCATACGCAAAAGCTACTGCTATAAGGACCTCTCAAGAGACGATTACGAGGATGTCCTAAGCTATATGGCTGGAGAATATCCTGAACTTGAGGAGCGTTACGTCTATGCCAAAATCTGGATTGACTATAAGGAGAATACCTTTGGAAAACGTGGAAAGCTCGCCAGAATGCTATATTCCACAAACATAGGGACAATACCTGACTCATCAGGAGTTCTTGTCAAGTATGATGGGGAAACAGTCGGTAAAATCGAAGCTGCATTCATGGAACGGCTGAAAAAGGGAGACACATTCGTTTTGGGCGGAAGAACATACAGATTCAATTACGCCAAGGGAATGACAATCAACGTGACCCCCGCCAGCGGCCCTCCGACAATACCTTCATGGTTTTCACAACAGCTGCCGTTATCCTTTGACCTTGCAATGGAAATCCAGCGCTTCAGGTCATATATGGAATCAAAATTCGAATACAGGAGAAGCAAAGAGGAGATAATGGAATTCATCTACGATTACCTGTATGTCGATGACTTTGCGGCAAACTCCATTTACGAGTACTTCGTTGAGCAATACAAATATGCAAAAATCCCATCAAACCGCTGCCTATTAATCGAATACTACAGAGGATTTGGAGACAGGCGTTTTGTAATATTCCATTCACTCTTCGGCAGGAAGGTTAACGATGCGCTCTCAAGAGCCGTTGCCTATGTGGTGGCGCAAAGATACAACATGAACATCACAATCTCAATTTCGGACAACGGATTTTACTTGAGCTCAGACAGCACCATTGGAGGTTTGGAATCATTTAAAGAGCTGACTCCGGAGAATTTTGAGATGATACTGACCAACTCATTGAACAAAACCGAAACGTTGGCCTCAAGGTTCCGCCATTGTGCAGGAAGATCCCTTATGACCCTTAGAAGATATAAGGGAGAATCCAAATCGGCCGGGCGCCAGCAGGTCAGGGGAAAGATCCTGCTTAAGTTCGTGCAGGAGATGGATGAGAATTTCCCAATTTTAAAGGAATCAAGAAGGGAAGCCCTTGAGGATTACATGGACATCAAGAATGCGCTGAAAGTCATAGAGATGGTCAATAGCGGAGAGATGGAAATCAAAACCATCAATACAGTCATTCCAAGTCCCTTTGCATTTAATCTGGTTTCACAAGGTTATCTAGACGTTTTAAATCAAAACGATAAGGGAGAATTTACGAAAAGAATGCATCAGGCAATTCTTGATCAGATAAAAGACAAATTGAAAGACATTTATTAGATATTCATCATACCAGAAAAAATAAATATTTTTATAAATGATATTAGATAATTTATATTAAAAGGTGATAATTATGACTAAATGGAGCGCAGTATTTGTTGGTTTCATATTAGCTGTATTTGTAAAATCATTCTTTGCGCAATATGAATTTGTTGGACTGTTGATTGTTGGATTCATCACAGGTTATATCGCCCATGACGGTGCTTTGAGTGGCCTGTGGAATGCTGCCGTTGCAGGAGCATTGGGAACAATTATCACAGCGATATTGTTCATTTTAGTTGCAACTTTTGGAGGAAGCTTCCTCGGTGCCTTTGGAGGATTGACAGGATTTACAATTTCAGGAATTGCAAGCATATTCACAATCATTGGAGATTTAATCTATTATGCAATTGTTATGGGAATAACAGGTGCAATCGGAGGAGCTATAGCTTCTAAAAAATAAGTTTGGAGAGATAAAAAGTGAAATACAATATAGACATTAACGTTAAGGCTTTGGTGTTCGGTGCGGCAATAGCTGCTGCCTTCATAATATTCGGATGGCAATTTTGGGACTGGTTTTACCCATGCTCCGCAATAGGACTCCTATATGCAGGATACGGACAGAACACCATCAAAAAAGGAACACTCATGGGAGCATTTGCTTCAACACCGATCATAGTATTGACATTCCAAGGATACTTAGGTGCTTTTGATGGATATTTCTTAACAGAAAACGGAATATTAACTGTTGCGTTAATCATTCTTCTTGTCGGTGCTTTTGTTGGATTTGTTGGTGCCTGGGCAAAAAGAGACCGTGTGAAAGCCATGGCTGAATACGAGAAAAAACAAAATATCGGAAAAAACAAGAATAAAAATAAAAATAAAAAATAATAACTCTATGTTATTATTTTTTCTAATTCATCTCTTTCTATACCACGTTTGATTTCAAGAGCTATTCTTCTACCCATACTCATTGGTTTACCGTAAGTTAGGTAGGAGTAAGGAGAACCATCCATGAAGGTGTTTGTTCCACCATCGGTTCTAGCACTGATTTCAAAACAGATTACTTCTAAATTATCATTTACCAAGGTTTGCATACAGAATGGACCATTCAATCCTGGCGCAACTAATTTTTTAGCGCTTTCAGTTAATTTATCAGCAATGTCAAATACCTGTGGAAGTAAAGATTCACGAATTACAGCTGGGTGGTTACCGGTTACAACATAAGATGGGCTTAAGTCAATGTCCAATTGGTCTTTAGCAGGCATTCTTACAAAACCGTCAATACTTGATTCGTATCTTGTGTCCATACCCATTAATTCAACAGTATCATCAAGAGCGGAGTAGAAATAGTGTATACAGTAGTTACAACCTGAAACGTATTCTTCTATGTGTGCTGCTTCTACATCACTGTCCTCTAACCATCCACGTGCTTTCATTGCTTCGATTTTAGCATCGAATTCTTCTGTGGATGATGCTACAAAGTAACCTCTTCCTCCTCTTGCACCTGGGAACTTGACCATTACAGGACGGTCAATTTCTGAAGGATCATTATATTTGAATGGTATTCTTACGTCACCTTCAACAAGTAAAGCTCTTTCCTTGTCCCTTTCTGCTTCCCATCTGAGAACATCTCTGTTTCCGAACATTGGGACATTGAATTTGTCTTCGACATTGTCAAGACCAGCATATGCGACAAAAGAACCGTGAGGAACAACAATTGCATTCATGTCTCTGAGTTGTTGTTGAACATCTTCGTTGACAATATCCTTGAATTCATCAACGATAATGTATTCGTCAGCTACACCAAAGCGTTGATATGGAATTTCTCTTCCCTTTTGACACACAATAGCTGTTTTAAATCCTTCTTCTTTTGCACCTTGCAAAATGTGTAAAGATGTGTGACTTCCGAGAGTAGCTATTGTAATTTCACTTTTATCGTATTTAGCCAAAATATCTAAAATATCTTCCTTTTTAACTTCTCCCATTTTATCTTCTCCTAAAAGAATGATGTATATATTTATATTTATAACAATTAATAAGTTTTTTTAATTAATTTTAAAAGCAATAATAAACAAAATATAACTTGAATAATTAAGGATTGGAAAAAATGTTAATAGGTTTAATTTCAGACACCCACATACCCGACAGGGCAAGGATATTGCCCACCAAAGTGATTGAAGCATTTGAAGATGTTGAATTGATAATCCATGCAGGGGATTTGACTTCCCCAAAGGTCATTGAAGAGCTGGAAGAAATAGCTCCTGTCATGGCGGTTCAGGGCAATATGGATAGGGCGCGTGGAATTGACCTGCCGAAAGCCAAGATTATTGAAGCTGAAGGTTTAAGAATTGGGGCGATACATGGAGAAGTCTATCCAAGAGCGGACAGCGACCAGTTGCTGTACCTCGCCAAGGAATTGGATGTGGACATCCTGGTATCAGGCCACTCACACCAACCGAAAATAGAGCAGAAGGAGGGAATACTCCTCCTGAATCCGGGAAGCCCAATCGTTCCTAGACTTGCGGACAGGACCGTGATGCTGCTTGACATCAACAACAGACAAGTGGATGTCGAGATTGTGAAAATAGGCTCACCGGTATGCAGCGCACTTGATTTTGACCAATACAAGAGGGATTGAAATGGGAAGCAAATGGCAGATGGAAAAACATAATGACCCATATTACAAAAAGGCTAAAAAAGAGGATTACCGTTCAAGAGCATCATATAAACTAAAACAGCTGGACAAGAAATACAAGCTTATAAAGGAGGGAAACACCGTCGTGGACCTTGGAGCAGCACCGGGAGGCTGGTCACAGGTGGCCCTTGAAAAGGTCGGCGAAGAGGGCATCGTTGTCGGAGTTGACCTGAACAGGTTCAAGAAATTCCATGAGGAAAACTACTACGGAATCAGAGGGGATTTCACAACCCCCGAGGTTCAGGAAAAGATCATGGAACTGATTGGCGGAAAGGCAAAGGTCGTGATGTCCGACGCGTCACCGTCACTTTGCGGAATCAAAAACATTGACCAGCTGAGATCCATCGACCTGACCTATGCAGTAATCGGAATAGCTGAAAACATCCTTGAAGAAAAGGGAAATCTTGTCATGAAGGTGTTCCAGGGCCCAGAATATAAGGAAATGCTTGACTCCCTCAAGGGAAAGTTCAGACATGTAAGAACCACAAAACCAGCATCATCACGTAAAAAGAGTTCTGAAATGTATGTCGTTGGCCTTGAATATATGCCAAATAAAAAAAAGAGAAAAAGAAAATAATTAAAGAGTATTATACGCTTCACCAGCGGCTTTTAATTTTTCTTTTGCAAATTCAATTCTACTGTCAACCTCATTGGACGGCTTGCCCGCATCAAGAGCGCTTTTAACATTTTCAATAGCTGAATTTGCCCGTGTCAACTCCAACTTGGCGTCATTGTAGTATTGCACATCATTTGTGTCGCCGGCATAATATGTAGCCTTGACACTATCAAACTTCACGGACAGATTATCATATGATGCCTGAAGCTCTGCAAGCTCATCATATTGGGTTCCAGATGAGATTTCATTTGTAATTCCTGAGGAAACAACGCTATAACCTACATAAGCAACAACAAGAATTGTTGAGATTATCATTATGATTCCAACAACAGAAATTAACATAGAAGTGGATTTGAATAAGCTTAATCTAGATTTTCTCATATTAACCTCAATTAATTAAATTTTCTAATATTACTATATTAATATTAGTATTTAATTGTTACTTATGAAAGCCCCTTGGGCAATATTTTTTAACTATGAAAAATTAATATTATGACAATGAACTCTACTACAAAAACACAAACATCAACCGCAAAATTCGAGGAATTTTTTGCGACATCATACAAGGATGACGTATTCAAAATACTCGAGAAATATCCTGATGAGCGATCACTTAACGTAAACTATCAATCACTGGAAATGTTTGACCCTGAGTTGGCGGATTTGCTTATCGAAAAGCCTGAAGAGGTCATTGCAGCAGCACAAACTGCAATCAAAAACATTGACCCTCTGGTGAAGGATGCTGACATCAACATCCGTTTTGAGAATCTTACAAACATTGTCGCCCTAAAGGACCTTTTAAGTAAATATATAGGAACATTTGTTGCAGCTGACGGTATCGTGAGGAAAACCGATGAAATCAGACCACGTATTGAAACCGGTGTTTTTGAATGTAGAGGATGTATGAGATTGCATGAGGTGGAGCAGACCTCCGGAAACCACATCGTGGAACCTTCATTATGTAGCGAATGTGGAGGAAGGTCATTCAGACTGCTTCAGGAGGAATCCAAATACATCGACACCCAAACCGCAAGGATGCAGGAGCCTTTGGAAAACCTGTCCGGAGGAACCGAACCTAAGCAGATGCTGATGGTTCTGGAAGACGATTTGGTGGATGAGTTGAATCCGGGAGACAAGGTAAGGATAACCGGAACATTGAAAACATTCCGTGAGGAGAGAAGCGGAAAATTCAAGAATTACATTTACGTGAACCATATTGAGCCTTTGGAACAGGAATTTGAGGAATTGCATCTTTCAGAAGAGGATGAAGAAAGAATCCTTGAACTATCACAAGACCCTCACATTTATGATAAGATTATAAAGTCAACCGCCCCATCAATCAAGGGATACAGGGAGGTTAAGGAAGCCATTGCACTCCAGCTATTCGGAGGGGCTGCAAAGCAACTCGAGGATGAAACCAAACTAAGAGGAGACATCCACATCCTGATCGTTGGGGACCCTGGTATCGGTAAGTCCCAGATATTGAAATACGTTTCAAGACTGGCCCCAAGAAGTATCTATACAAGTGGTAAGGGTACAAGTGGAGCGGGTCTGACCGCAGCCGCCGTCAGAGACGAGCTTGGTGGATGGTCCTTGGAGGCAGGTGCACTGGTGCTTGGGGACCAGGGTAACGTATGTGTCGACGAGCTGGACAAGATGAGGTCAGAGGACCGTTCAGCGCTTCACGAGGCATTGGAACAACAGACCGTAAGTATTGCAAAGGCAGGAATCATGGCGACATTGAACTCAAGATGTTCCGTTCTTGCGGCCGCAAACCCTAAATTCGGCAGGTTCGACAGGTACAAGATACTCGCAGAGCAGATTGACTTGCCTGCACCGATTATTTCCCGTTTCGATTTGATTTTTGTTATTGAAGACAAGCCAAGCAGGGAAAAGGATTCAGAATTGGCAGCACACATTCTGGAAATGCACAAGGAAAACACTGTCGATTACGAAATTGAACCTGAACTGCTTAGGAAATATATTGCATATGCCCGTAAAAATGTCAATCCTCGCTTAACAGATGAAGCGAATGAGATTTTAAGGGAATTTTATGTAAGCACAAGAAACAGCAATCCTGAAGAGCAGGGAGCCGTTCCAATCACAGCAAGACAACTGGAGGCAACCATCCGTTTAGCTGAAGCAAGTGCCAAAATCAAGCTTAAGGATAAGGTGGAAAGAGAGGATGCCGACAAGGCAGTGAAACTTACTATGTTCTGTCTCAAGGATGTCGGTGTTGATCCTGAAACCGGTGAAATCGATGCAGACATCGTAAGCGGAGGAACCCCAAAATCCGACAGGGACAAAATCCAAAGAGTGACAGAAGAAATCAAAAAGCTCGAAGAGGAATATGCGGGAAGCGCTCCAATGAATGTGCTTATCTCAAAGATGAGTGACGATTATGGAGTAAGTCCGGAAAAAACTGAAGAGATCGTTAGAAAACTGGTTCAGAAAGGAGCTATATACGAACCGCAAACCGGACACTACAAAAGCCTACTCTAGGCCCGGCAAAATATTTTGGGAATGATTTCCCAACCCTAAATTTTTTTACGTCAGTGGTTATGATGAAAAATTATTGCCATTAACAATACATTAATAAATGATTAGAACCAAATTTAATATATTATACTTATACTGATTTTATAAGGAGAGATAATTATGGATAAATACGAAGATTTATTAGAAAGAGCAATAGACCAATTACCTCCTGAAGTATTTGAACACAAAAGATTCAAAATTCCTAAAGCTTATTCAGACATCCAAGGTAATAGAACTTTCATCAAAAACTTTAAGGATGTTGCAGAAGGTTTGAACAGAGACCCTCAACACCTATTGAAATTCTTGATGAGAGAATTAGGTACTGCAGGAAACATCGAAGGTCAAAGAGCAATCTTACAAGGTAAATTTACACATTACCTAATCAACGAAAGAATTGAAGATTATGTAGACAAGTACGTAATCTGTCACGAATGTAACAGACCGGATACTAGAATTATCAGAGAAGGTAGAATATTCATACTTAAATGTGCTGCTTGCGGTGCAACAGCGCCTTTAAAATCATTATAAATTCTACTTTTTTTACTTATTTTTTAGATGAAAATGTTTTGTCCAGAGTGCGGAAGTACAGATAAGGAAATGGTTGGAGACGTCTGCATAGACTGTTTTTTAAAGGAATTTCAGATGCTTGAGTTGCCAAAACGCATTGAAGTTCAAATCTGCAGCCATTGCAACAGCAAACTTGAGGAAGGAAAATGGAGTGACGAGTTCATTCCGGAAGAAGAAATCATATTCCGCGCACTTGAGAGAAATGTAGAAGTGGCTGACGAAGTGACAGATGAAAACGTCAGTCTGGAAATCAAGCAAATCAAAGGAACAATAGCCACATGCGGTGTTGAAATCGTTGGAAAAGTTCATGGCACAGAAATCGAGGAAAGCCATGAAACCGAAGTCAAAATACTGAAGACAGTCTGTCCAACATGCAGCAAAGTACAATCCGGATATTATGAGTCAGTCATCCAGTTTAGAGCAGACAAGAGAGAAATCAAAAGTGAAGAGTACGATAAGGCTGACGAGATTGTTGAAAGGACACTGATTAAGCAATCCAAAAAAGACAAGCTGGCATACTGTCCACAGATTGCAAGGCTTAAAGAGGGCCGTGACTATTACATCGGTTCCCTGAAATCTGGTAAAAAGGTGGCCGAAGCGTTGACAGAGGAATTCGGAGGAGTGATAAAGGAATCTCCTAGGCTCATCAGTGAGGACAAATCCACAGGAAAGGGATTGTACCGAATCTGGATTTCAGTCAGAATCCCTGAATTTGAAGTCGGCGATTTCGTAAAGTATGAAGAAAAGATCATGAAAGTAACCAGCATCGGCAAAAGCAGCGTTGTTGGAGAGGACATCTCAACAAACAAGAAACATAACATCCCTATGAAAAACATGGAGGACATTGAACTTGTCAAGAGGTCCTCAGAAGTTGAGACCACAACAATAATATCAAAATCACCAAGCATTATACAAATCCTGGATCCGAGCGACTATTCCGCAGTTGACTTGGAAATGAAAGAGGAATTCACAGACTATAATATTGGCGACGAAATCAAACTCATTAAAATTGATAATTACATTTATTTAATAGACTAAGTGATAAAATGAATATTGAAGAAAAAATTCAGTTAATCGAGGAAGGAACCCTGGAAGTTATAGATACAGAAGAATTGAAGGAAGTTCTTGCTAAGGACCAGCCTATAGCTTATACAGGTTATGAACCTTCAGGTAAAATCCATTTGGGACATGCGGTGACTGTGCAAAAGTTAAAACAACTGCAGAAATTAGGATTTAAAATCAAAATCCTTCTAGCAGACTACCACGCATTCTTGAATGGAAAAGGAACTGTTGAAGAGATAGCTAAAACTGCTGAATACAACAAGAAATGTTTCCAGGCTCTTGGCCTTGACGAAACAACAGAATATGTCTTAGGCTCATCATTCCAACTGGAACCTGATTACACTGACAAAGTCTATCAATTAGCTACAATGACCACTTTAAAAAGGGCCAGAAGAAGTATGGACCAGGTTAGCCGTGCGGATGATAACCCTAAGGTGGCAAGCGTGATTTATCCTATCATGCAAACCGTGGACATGGCTGCGCTTGAAGTCGACATTGCACTTGGAGGAATGGAACAGAGAAAAATCCAAATGCTGGCACGTGAAAACCTTGAAAAAATCGGTGAAAACGTCCCTGTCTGTATTCACACCCCATTGTTGCACGGCCTTGATGGAGACGCTAAAATGTCTTCAAGCAAAGGAAACTACATAGCTGTGGATGACAGCGTTGAGGAAATCACCAAAAAAATCAAGAAAAGCTTCTGTCCTCAGGGAGAGGTGGAAGGAAACCCAATGATTGAAATAGCTGAAACCTTCGTTTTCCCAAATCAAGATACATTACTTATCAAAAGACCTGAAAAATTCGGTGGAGACATTGAATTGACTCATGATGAGTTGATCAAGGACTTCAGCGAAGGCAATTTACATCCAATGGATTTAAAAAATGGAATTAAAGATTTCTTAATTGAATTCTTTGCTCCTGTAAGAGAATACATGGAGGAAAATTAAATGGTTGAAGAAAAACAGGAATATGAAATGGGCCTGCCGAACGGCGTTGGCGAACAAATGCTTGCTCATGCATATGAAAAATTCGACATTAAACTGGAACAGACCGAATTTGGTCCTAAGTTAATTGGGGAATATGAAGAGCTTGTAAAAGTAAGAGAATTTTTAGAAAACGCAATCCGTGAAAGATTAGAAGAATTGGAAAAATAATCACTGATTGTTTTTCTCCATTATTTCTTTTAATTCTTTAATTTCTTCTTTTAAATCATCTATTTTTTTATCACTTTCTTTTAGTTGGCTACTCATTTTTTCAATTTCCGCCTCTGACTTTTCGACCTTTTCCTTTAGGTCATGGATATGGTAGGTTCCCTCCTTCAGGACATTATCCATGAAATAAGACGAAATAGCTCCTGTGATTGCACTGAATATGAAAACACCTATAATCAGCAATGCTAAACTGAATACTTTACCGTATATTGTGTTTGGGGTGATATCCCCGTAACCTACGGTGGTTATACTGACAACCACAAACCACAGGTTGTCAAAGAGATTGTTCATTGACGGATCAATCAGGTAAAGCCCCAGGGTTGAGCCTATGATGATGAAAACCAGCACTCCCAGAATCTCATCGAGGCGAGTGTTGTATAGAAATTCCCCAACGATTCTGAAAAAGGCCAATATCAGCAGCATGACCCTAATCACCTTAAATACAATCAGATAATTGAATCCTAAAAATGGGGACAGTATCAGGTCAAATGGAATGCATACAAACAATTCCATCCAATTTTCCCTTACATAAATCAACTTGTTTGTCGATTCATGGAATCCCCTAAAGAAGTCTAAAAACAGGACTAGGCACACGAACACGTCGAAAGCTATTATTGGAAGGTATTCAGTGGTGATGCTGAACATTATTGATGTCAAAAGTGAGATTATGTTAATGCATATTAAGAGGCTTAACAATATTTTTGAAATGGCGTACAGTTTTAATTTCATGAATTCACCTAATGCAATCCGGACAGATGCCGAGATATGGTGCTACGGCTTTCTTAATATCTGATGAAACCTTATTCGGTCCGTTGGTGGCGTCAATTATCTCGCAGGTGTAATCTTCAGCCAGATTCAAATACTTTTGCCTTACTTCAGTTAGCAGTTCCTCGTTTTCAAAGGTGTCCTCACCGGATGCCCTTGCAACAGATGTCTTTGCATCCAAATCAAGCAATATCAACAAATCGGGCCTTTTGGCATACCTGTTCAAGACTTCAATCCATTCCGCATCGTCCTGGTAAACCAGTGATGAGAGGAATGACCTGTCTGAAATGATAATTTTGGATTCGTCTTCCAGCCTATCCATTATGAATAGCCTGTCCGCTGCAAAAAGAAGCCCCAATATCCTTTGAACCTCTTCGGTTTGCGCATCGGGCTGCTGTAGAATTTCACGAATCAGGACTCCGACTTTGGAATCTGTCGGTTCCCTTAATGTCTCCACCCTAAAACCATTGGCTTCCAGCCATTCTGCCAACATTTGAATTTGGGTGGTTTTTCCAGCACCATCAATTCCTTCAAATACTATGTACATAAGATAGAATATGTTTTAATTATATTAATAATTAATTACAGAAATTTAAATGTAAAAATCAAATCAAGGTGTATTTAAAAAATGCTTATAGAAGAATTATTGGCTCCGGCAGGTTCATATGACGTGTTGGTCATTGCAGTCAATGCAGGTGCCGATGCCGTTTATATTGCCGGACAGAATTACGGGGCCAGAGCCTATGCCAAAAACTTCACAATGGAAGAGATTGAAAAGGCCGTCGAATATGCTCATTTGAATGGCAGCAAAGTCCATGTTACCGTAAACACACTTATCAACAATTTCGAGATTGTTGACGTTCTCAATTACCTCTTCAAGCTATATCAGATTGGAGTGGATGCCGTTATTGTGCAGGATTTCGGATTGATATGGCTTTTGAAAACTTTCATTCCAGATTTGGAGGTTCATGCATCAACCCAAATGGGATTGAACAACTATTCCTCAATCAAATGGGCCAGCAAAAACAACATCAAAAGGGTTGTCCTTCCAAGGGAAGTGAACATCAACCAGATTAGGAATACCCATGACCAGCTTGAAAGGGACAACATTGACATGGACCTTGAGGTGTTCGGCCACGGTGCATTATGCTATTGTGTAAGTGGAAAATGCTACATGTCCTCATATAACAGCGGAAGAAGCGGAAACAGAGGAGCATGCGCCCAACCATGCAGAAGGGAATACCGCCTAAAATACAGAGGTTATAATATAGGAAACGGATATCTCCTATCCACACATGACCTTGCAACCTATGACCACCTTCAGGAAATCGGTGACGCAGGAGTCAAATCGCTGAAACTGGAAGGCAGAATGAAATCCGGCGACTATATCGGAACCATAGTGAACAGTTACAGGAACCTCATAGACGGCAATGAGGGAGACTATAAAAAAGATTTGCACCTTGTATTTAACCGCCAATTCACCGACGGATACATGTTGGGAGACAAGCCTGGAGACGTGATGGGCAGAGGCCATTCAGGACATGAAGGTCTCTACATCGGAGACATCACTGATATTGACGGCACCAAAGTAACAATTGAAATTAAAAACCATGAGATTCCAGTCATTCTGGAACCTGGTGATGGAATCGCATTCAAATACAACGGCAAAATCAAGGGAATTTATCTTGAAAACATCATAAAGCAGGATGAGAATGAAATCATAATCGACACCACACGTCTCGTCAAGGTCGGAACAGAAGTGTTCATCAGCTATTCCAAATCAACACACGATTACCTGAAACAGTTCGAAAAGGAGACTGTCAAGAATAATGTGCCAATCAACCTGTCCCTGACTTGGGACGAGAACATGAACCTGTTTACGAAAGTTGAATTTTACCTTGACGGCGAACTGATCAATTTCAGGCACAAGACGCTGGACAAGTTCGAAAAGGCCAAAAACAAGCCGGTTACAGAAGAGGTCATTGAACAGCAATTAGGCAAAACCGGCGGAACACCATTCTACATCGGCAACATCAGATTCAACAACATGCCCAACGACATTTTCATACCTATTCGTGAAATCAACCAGATCAGACGCGAAATACTTGACAACGCAACCGAATTGCTGAAAAATCACTACACTCCAACCAAAAAGGCAGTGAAGGAAGTGCGCAAGAACCTGACCAAGTTCTTCGAGGATTATGAAAGCGACAAGGGAAAAGTCAAGAACAAAACTCCAAAGCTTTCAATATTCATTGATGACATCGCACAAATCAAGGCAGCGTCCGGATTTGACCTGAAGAGAATTTATTTTGACGGCAATTGCCATTACAACAATCCTAAGGACTATTTTGAAAATATCAAGGAAACATTGAAAAAAGGCAGCCTCATGGCCTCACCGACTGAGTTCGTTTGGGTCTTATCGTCATTCATATCTGAGGAGGATGCAATCAGATGCAATGAAATCGTCAAGGAACTTGAAGATGAGGGAATCATCGTTTCAGTGATGGGGGACTTTCCGGGAATGGCCGAGATATTCGACTGTCCAATCTACGGAAACCATAACCTGAATGTCTGGAACAGCTTCTGCGTGCGTGATTTAAACGAGGCAGGATTCAAGTCATTGATATTGTCCTCAGAGCTTTCAGGCCGTGAAATCAGGGAATTGCTCCTTAAAAATCATGACAGAAACATTGACCTTGAAATGATTGTCAACGGAAACCTTGAGGTCATTGTCAGCAAGGACGATTTCACAAACCTGAATGACGGCAAGGACTTCATCATCTCAAATGATGCCGATTACGCCACTTTAGAGGATAAGAAGAGGAAAAAATTCAAATACAAAATATTCTTCGACTACAACAGGCAAAGCCACATCATCAACAAGGACTGCCTATGCCTAATCGAGGAGATAAACGAGATTAAGGAATTTGGCCTTGACTCATTGATTCTGGATTGCAGATACTCAAATGAGAAATACACTTCACAGATATTATCCATTTACAATGAAAGCCTACAGAATAAAGACCAGGAGGAATTGACCAAATACAAATACGAAATAATGGATTTCTCACAGTCTTACATCAACAAGGGCAATTATATTGAGGGAAGGTTACATGAGAATTCCTGAATTGCTTGCACCTGTCGGGTCAATGGAGCATTTGAAAGTCGCAATCAATGCAGGAGCCAGCTCCGTCTATTTGTCCGGAAAGAATTATGGTGCCCGCAAGTTTGCAGAGAACTTCACCATCGAGGAAATAACCGAAGCGGTCAATATTGCCCATATGCACAATGTCAAGGCATACATTACCGTGAACACCCTAATCAAAGAAAACGAGCTGGAAAACGTTATAAACTATTTATCAAAGTTATATTCAATTGGAGTGGATGCTGTTCTCATTCAGGATTTGGGACTTATAGAGTTAATCAATGAATACCTGCCTGACCTGAAGGTCCATGCATCGACACAGCTGACCTGTGAAAACCAATTGAAGCTGGATTATCTTGAAAGCAAGGGAATCAGAAGGGTCGTACTTCCGCGCGAGATGAGAAAGGAGGAGATTGAAAACCTCAAAACAAATATGGAACTTGAAATCTTTGCCCATGGAGCATTATGCTACTCCTACTCAGGACAATGCCTAATGAGCAGTTTCAAAGGAGGAAGAAGCGGAAACAGAGGAACCTGTGCCCAACCTTGCCGACAAAAATACCGGATTGATGGGATAAAAAAGCAGGACTACTATCTCTCCCCATGTGACTTAAGCTTATTCAATCAACTTAAGGAAATCGCCAACCTGAACATAAGCTGCATCAAGATTGAAGGAAGAATGCGCTCAAAGGAATACTTGGCAATTGTCGTGAGCAACTACAGGAAAGCCCTGAACAAACTGAAAAGCAGAAAGGAGACCAAAAGCGAGGAAATCAGCCTGGTGTTCAACCGGGGATTCACTGAAGGGCAGTTCTCAAGCACATCCCAAAGAAGCATAAGGTCCGGACACATCGGCCTGAAGATAGGCAGGGTAATCAGAAGCGGCAAAAACCAGATTGCCATACGCCTGCATGACCATATCCAAACCATGCCCGAGAAGGGTGACGGATTGCTGATTGTTAAAAATGACAATGACTATGGATTTGAAATATCCCAGAATCCAATCATAACCACATTGAATCACTTCAACAGCGGCAAAAACAAGCAGGTGAAAGACTTGACTAGAAAAAACAAGGTCATGATTGTCAAGAAGGTATGGCAGAACAAGAAGAGCGATTTCAACCTGAATGAGTCTGAGGTTTACCTGACAAAAAGAAATAGCTTGACCAAAAGGGTTAAGGAAATCGAAAACAAGGGTTCAAGTTACGTCAAATCCAAATTGATGCTTACATTCTCATTGAAAAACAAGTTCCCTCACCTGAAGGGCAGACTGACACTCGCAAACCATAAAGTCATTGAGGCTGAAGTGACCGGAGACAAGGCATTTGAAAAGCCGCTGCGAAAAAGTGTCAGCAGAGAGACAATCGCCAAGCAACTGTCAAAAACCGACAATTACCCATATGAGATAGTGCAGACCAACATCAACTATGATGGGACACTGTTCATCCCGATCAGCAAAATCAACGAGTTGAGAAGGAACCTGTTTGAAAAGCTGGAATCAGAAGTCATCTCATCATACCGACATAAAATTAAGAAAATCAAGTTAAGTCATGCTGAAAATAATGCCACTGAAAAGGAAGCCTGCATTTCATTTTACACCAATAACCTGAAACATTTGGAGAATTTGGAGGGTGTCAAAAGGGTTTATTTGGAAATTCCTCCACAGGACGATTCACTGGTCTACAGCGATGAGGACTATAACCTCAATTATATGGTCAGCTTCATCAGGAGCGCCTGTGAAATTTCCCATGATAAGGATTATGAACTGATTTGGAAATGGCCCGACATTACACATGACAAGTTGATTAGGGCATTGAACAAGGTTAGGGGCATATTGAATAAAATGCACTACAGCCTTCCGATAATGAGCGACAATTTCAATGGGGACTATGCATTTTACTCAACAAACATCACAAACACCGAGACAATCAGAAGTCTCAGGAATTATAAAATTTTAACCCTATCTCCGGAACTTAGAAAAGGGGATTATGAAAACATAATAATGCATTGCGAATGTCCGGAAAGGCTTGAATTGCTGGTACAGGGAAATGTCGAGCTTATGAAGACAAGATACTCATTATTGTATGGCAAAGAGCAAAAGAAAAACTATGGTAATTTCCTGATTGATAAGAATCGCAACAGGTATCCTATTCACAAAAGCATTTCCGGAGAGGAACTTGTCATTTTTGACAGCGACGAGCTTTCATTGATTGATGAAATCAACGGGCTTAAAAATCTCGGATATTCCAATTTCTCAATCGACGGAAGATACAAGGAAGACGACTATTGCAACATGGTCAATATCTATAGGGAAGCATTGAACGGAAACGTAAACAAAAAGGAACTTGAAAAGTACAGTTCCAAAAATACGACTGCTAATTTTTAATATTACTTTCCAAATGCTCTCGGCAAACTTTGAATATATACTATTAATATATTTTATTTACACAAAGGGGTTTGGTAACATGAACGGAGAAAGAATAACATTGCAGAACATTAAGGGAATAGGAGATAAAATCTCTGAAAAAATACTCAACAGCGTTGGGGGAGAAGAGGAACTCCAGAAAATAGTTGATAATGTCGATGTTGAAAAAATATCAGCGATTGATGGAATCAGCCAAAGGAAGGCTATTGAAATCATGAACCAGCTATTGAACAATCCTGAATATGAATTCATAAAAAGCGACCGTGCAATGGAGCTTTACGAGGACATCATAAACAAGATTTTATCATATTCCAACACATCCTACTCAAAAAATAGGATCTTGCTGCTTTCTCCATCAAAGGACATGGACAAAATCAACACACAACTGGATTTTGTGATGAATGCAAAAGAGCATGTCTCCCAACTCCCAATCATCAAATTAAGGGGACTGATGAAAAATCTGAAAAGCGTTGAGGAAGCAAAACCCGAATATGACCCCAGCAAAGTTATTCTTGTTGAAAGCGCTGAAGACAATTCATATCTTACAGATTTGGGATTGAACCAGTACTACCCCATCATTACCGCCAATGACTCACCATTGCTTCAGGAGGAAATGAGAAACTATGACTTGGTATTCTATGTCTATTCCCAAGGAATACTCGATTTTGAAGGAATGCCAAATGTTATAATGATTAGCATTGACGATAATGACTATGAAATCGTTCCGGAAAAGATCATTAACTTTTTCATTCAAAACAAAGACCTTTTCGCAAGGGTTCATGAAATTCAAAAGATCAGAAACCGAGAAAGCGTCTTGGGAGACATCATTCCAATCATCAATGAGTTGAACATCATCGACAAAAGGGAAGTGGATATTGAAGAACTAGTCTTCTCACTTAAAGATGAGATGGATGAGGAGCTGGAAAAGTCAATCAAACAGGTTGACCTCGAAGGAGATGAGATTCTCAACCTATTAAACAACAACTTCCCACCAAAGATTAGCAAAATATTTGATGAAATTATAAATAAAAGGAAGGAAATCATCCGGGAAAAAACAGGCATGAGTTTTGACCCATACCTCAGAACATACCCCATCCAAATTGATGAAACAGAAATCGAAAGGGTGACCCTGGAACAGTCCTCCAAAAAGGAAAACGACATCTTCGACATTAAAAGAAGCGCAGCAATAGAACTGAATTCAATTAAGCAAAAGGCAATTGAAGAGGTGGAAGATGTAATAAGATTTGATTATGAATTCTGCTTAGGCAGTTTCGCATATGAATACGGATTATGCAGACCGGAATTCAGCGAGGAAATCAAATTAACAGGAGCACTACATCTTGAACTGGCGCTTAAAGCCGACAATAAAGATATCCAAAAAGTAGATTATCAATTGACTAGAAATGAAAATGTTGCACTTTTAACAGGAGCGAACAGCGGGGGCAAAACCACACTCCTTGAAACATTGACACAAATCTCAATCATGGCACAAATGGGACTCCCAGTAAGTGCGGATAACGCTGAAATAAAATTATTCGATGAAATTTACCATTTTTCAAAGAAAAGATCTCTAGATGCAGGAGCATTTGAATCTTTCTTGAATGTGTTCATACCAATCGTCACCACAGATAGTGAAAAGTTAGTATTACTAGATGAACTTGAAGGAATCACCGAACTTGATGCAGCCGTGAAAATCATATCAACATTCATTGATATGATAAAAGAATCCAACTCTTATGGTGTTATTGTCACTCATATGGCAAGGGAACTGATGAATTACACCAATATTCGCGTGGATGGTATTGAAGCAAAAGGATTGGATGAAAACTACAATCTGATTGTGGATAGGACACCTAAAATGAATTTCCTTGCAAAAAGTACACCGGAATTAATTCTGAAAAGAATATATGAAAAATCAGACGATGATTTAAAAGCTGTATACGCTAGGATTTTAGAAAAATTCTAAAAGCCAGTATACTACTTTTTACTATTTTTCAATTATCAATCTCAAGTAGGGTTGCATGCCTACGGATAACTAATATTTTGGAAAAATGTTAAAAAAAAATAATTTCACCTCTTAAATATTATCTTTTTTAAAAAAAAAAAGAAACATTACATTACTATAATATATATCTAACATTATATAAGATTTATTGAAAAAAATGAGCGAGCAATCCTTAGAAATATTTCTTAAAATGGAGTTTGCCATAATCTACAACTATTGATTTATCAATCGTACAATTATAATTTCGAATATTTTAGTTTTTTCAATTCCCCTTTTCAAATTTAAACTAATTATTTAAATATTATTTTTGATAGAAATTAGTATTAGTAGGATATAAAATTGCTTTATATAACCTATTGACACAAATATGGCAAATTTCAGCCATGTTAGCTAAAATGGACATATAGGAGAATTAATAGAAATGAATGAATCGGTCAAGGAACACTCATGGATTCCATTAGTGTTAGTCGCTTGTGCCTCATTTATTATAACATTGGACGCCACGTTCATGAATGTAAGTATTTCTAAGGTTGTAGTCGATCTGCATACTGATGTAAGTACCATTCAGTTGATTATGTCATTTTATACATTAATCACCGCTGCATTCATGCTGCTGAGTACCAAACTTCAGGACATAGTCGGTAAAAAGAAACTGTTCATAATCGGTACCATTCTTTATGGTGTCGGTACATTTACCGCCGCAATAAGTTGGAGCACACCAGTGTTATTTATTGGATGGGCATTGATTGAAGGTATTGCCGGGGCATTAATGACACCTGCCACCGTTTCCCTCATTAGTGGAATATATACCGGTGAAAAACGTACATTCGCTTTGGCAATTGAAAGTGTGATGGTTTCCATTTCTGCTGCTGTCGGTCCACTTTTCGGTGGGGTCATGACAACATTCTTAAGTTGGAGATGGGGATTCGCAGTTGAATTAATATTTGTAATCTTTATTTTAGTAATGCAACATAAAATACCTGATTTCGAACCTACCGAATCCAGAAAAGATTTGGATATCACAGGCACTATAATTTCAATTATAGGACTTGTCTTGTTTGTTTGGGGTATTTTGATGCTTACAAAAGATTCATCCAGCGTTGCTATAATAGCTATAGGTTTAATCATACTAGCAGCATTCGCATGGTTTGAAATCAGAAGGAAAAGAAATGGCAAAGTGCCATTACTTGATATGGAATTATTCAAGGACAGAAATTTACGTGTAGGAGCAATAATTAGGTTAATTGGTTGTCTTGCAATGGGTGGTGCATTGTTTGCAGTTTCACTCTTCCTGCAAAGTGTAATGCAGTTAAATGCGTTGAATACCGGTTTGACTACACTTCCGATGACTATAGGTCTGCTTATTTTCGCAATAGCAGCTCCAAGTTTATCCGCTAAATTTAGTCATAAGACCCTCATTGCCGCAGGATCTTTAATCGCAATCATCGGATGTGTGATTTTAAGCTATCAATTCAGATTGAATACAACAATGTATGACCTAATGCCTGGCCTGTTCGTATTAGGGGCTGGGCTTGGTTTCGTAATGTCTTTAAGTACAGATATTTCATTGATCAATATTCCTAAGAAAAGTGAAAATAACGCATCAGGCGTTCTTACAACCACTCAGACATTAGGTGAATCAATGGGTACCGCACTCATTGGGGTAATTCTAATTCTTGGAGTTATGGGCGGTCTCTCCACTGCAATCGACATGTATGCACCAGAGCATTCAAACGACCCACAATTCTTTGATGATGCAGCCAATTACCTCCAGGCAGCAGGTACAGAAAATATCACACAGGACAATACAGTCATGAATGCCGTAGAGGTCATTATTCAGGAAGCTATGGGATTCGTAATGGTAATAACTGCCATTCTGCTGGGAATTGTATTCATTGCAACGTTGCGGCTGCAGCCGAAAAAACAATGAGAGTTCATCTCTCATTTTCATTTTTTAATCAAATATAAAAAAATTGGAGGAAAAAATATGGAACCGAATAAACTAGCGGGAATATTATCAATAATTCTGGGATTAATCTTTATAGTTTGCCCAGTGCTCAGTACTGCAACACTATCCATTTTTATTGGATTGAGTTTGATATTCTTTGGTATAGCATTAGTTGTATCCGGATTTACAGCATTCAATATCATTATTGGAATTCTGGCCATTATAGTGGGGCTGGTATTCGTATTTAACATTGCTGCATTGTCATTCATTTTCGGAATACAATTCTATGTCATCGGTATCATACTGGTTTTAGGAGGTATTGTTGGTCTCGTTTCAGATTCAGGAATATCCAAAATCGCTTCAGTACTGATTATAATCTTAGGTATAATCTCATTTGCCCTCGGAGGATTTTCAATCGAACAACCTCTCTTCGCCATAATTCTTATAGGTGTGGCTTTAATCATCGAAGGTATAGGATTATATCTAATAGAAGTTTAAATAAGCAATCTTTCGATTGCTTTTATTTTTATTTTTTTTTGAAAGTTTTGCATTGGCTATTTTCATTAAATTAACAGATTTATTTTACTCCATTAAAGCATATTTTTACAAAAACTTGCACACTTTAATCTGAGGAAAAAAACTATTTAAACAAATAATAACAAACAAAAATATGCTATTTTTAAAAAACAAGAAATAGATGGCAATTAATAAATCAGGAGGATTTTTTATTTCTAAAACCGATTCCGACACTGAAAGATTTGGAGAGGGGAAACCCCCCGAGGGAGGAATTGATAATAGCCCGCTGTGGAAAGTGTATAAGTTACACTTTATCGCATTCATCATACTTCTCATTTCAATCTTCATCGGAGTTAGGGAGATTAAAATAACAGACAACGTCAGTTTCCTACTGCTGCCCATAACATATTCCATAGTTTTGGGAATGATCATCTATCTGTCAAAACATTTTAAATGGGTCGGTGACGAAGAGGCTAAAATTGCTGAAGGAATCATGGCCATACTTCTTGGCGTGATAATATCCAAACTGGCCATTTCAAGTGGAGAGTCCATCTATATGATTTTTAATGTAGGTCCTGCCCTGATTTTGCAGTTATTTGGAGACACCTTTACTATTATTGCATTGCCTATTGCTCTACTTTTAGGTTTTAGAAGAGAGGCCATCGGAATGACAAGTTCAATTTGTCGTGACCCCAATGTAGCAATTATTATTGACAAATATGGGGTTAAATCAGCAGAGGCACGTGGAGTTTTATTTATTTATATCCTGGGACCCATCATCGGCACTTTATATATGAGTTTCCTTGCAAGCCTGTGCATCTCACTCCTTCCAATGCATCCATATGCATATGCAATGGCATCAGGCGTGGGAAGTGCAAGCATGAACGCCGCAGGATTAGTTCCATTAGTGAATTTATACCCTGCCATGGCCACTCAGCTAGAAGCCTTTGCAGGATGCAGCAATGTTCTTTCAAGCGCTTTTGGCATCTACATGTTCATATTTCTTGCATTGCCCATTACAGAAAAGTTATATTCATGGTTATCACCGGTTTTATGCAAAAGTCATGCCATTGAGTTTAATGACGGCACCATCCAGGATGAAGACGATGCGGTTAACCCATTTGGATTGAAAATGGACAACATTCGTAAAATTGTGGCAGTGTTTTTAGTATTTTCAGTAATTGTCGCTATCGGAAATGTTTTTAGCGTTCATGCCCCATTTGCTGATTCATTAATTGGAATGCTTATTATTGTGGCCATTACATTCATAGGCCTGTGCATTGGAGAGGTCATTCCATTCCATATACCGTCAATCATCATAATATGTTTAATTGGAATGTTTTTTGCAATTCCTGGAGTTCCAACCGCTGATTTTGTGACTCATTACGCTTCTCAAGTTGATTTAACTACAATCTGTGCAGCATTTTTAGCTTATGTCGGTATAGCATTGGGTAAAGACTGGGAAAAGTTCAAAAAGATTGGTTGGAGAGGAATTCTTATTACTTTAATTGTGATTACTGGAACCTACCTTGGTTCTGCAATAATCGCACATCTAATCTTGCTATTATCAGGATCAATCTAATTGATTCATTCTACTTTTAATATTAAAAAAAATGAATTTTATGAGTTTTGAGGGATTTCGCCGAACCAGTCGGTTTTCTTGCCAACATAATACATTGCGACAAATAGAATTATTTGAAGAAGCAAACTTATTGCAACACTAGACAATTGCGGAGATGAAGTTGAAGTTACAAGCCCTAACATAATGAATAGACCGACACTGAAATTATTCGCTGTATGCAAGGCGCAGCCCACTTCCAAACCATTTGTTTTCCAAGTGAAAAATCCCCACATAAGACCATTAACCAGGATTTCAAAGAATCCCAAACTGTTGTATCCATGGACAAATGCAAATATTATGGCCTGAATAACTATCGCCAAAACAGGTATCTTAAACCATGACCCTAATGTCTGCATAAGAAGTCCGCGAAACATGAATTCCTCTGCAATGGACTGAAGCGGTACAGTAATGAAAATTACAATCAGGAACAGTATTGAAAATTGATACGTGCCTTTTGCTCCATTTACGGTAATTTCTATGAATTGAAAGATAATGTATAGTATTAGTGGAATTATCAATGCCTTAAAATAGAGTTTGAAATTCCATCCTCCCCGTGAAGAGGAATAAGATGAAAATGGTCTATCTTTAACGATTTTTGATGCAACATATAATGCCGGAACAAACATGAAAATAATCAAATCCGTTATGATTATTGGCAATGCGGAGTTTAATCCGGCACCACTAAGTGATCTTATTGCATCCAAGCCAAACACTGAAGCGATGCCTAACATTACAACTCCTTCAATAATGACCATCATTATGGTGACCATTATAAAAACAATGATTGGCTTGTACCATGCATAGTTTTCAAAAGTTCTTGGAAATGTAACATAATCAGGAATTTTATCATTTGACATACTATCAATTACTATTTATTTTTCTCAACCGAACAGATTAAATTTTCTATCCTCAAAAATATTAGAATGACCAACGATGCTAAAAACACCGGTGCAAACCCTAAAAAATCACTGTTAATACATTAAAAATCATATTGTCTGCATACCCTACAAAATACAATATACTTTTAGCTCCACACAGAGGTCCTATTCAACATCAAAACCCTTTTTTATCATGCTGTTTTTAAGAATTTCCATTGCTTTTATCGTATCAGGCCCTGAAACCCTCTTAATCATGCGATTGTTTTCATTAAACCTTCCGATAAAATAATCCTGCTGTTCCTTACTTACCAAGTCCAGTCGAGTATAGTTTGTAAGGCATTCCAGAAGAGCGAATACACCTCGGTTTAAAGCCTTTGCACACGGATGATTTTTGACAATTTCTACAACATCACTGCTTATGATATAAGCTTCCCCATTTGATGTCACATGGTCTTTAATCGGGTCCATCTTTCTAATGTCTGTAACATCACAAATGACATATGCTTCTGCATTTTTCAATATTGCAATGTCATCATCATCCGTAAACTCTTCAATATCCAGGTTTCCGATGGTTGAATTTACAAAATATATAGGATCAAAAGTGATATTTACAACATATCTGCGTGTTTCCATAATGTTTTTCAGGGTTTGGGTGCCGACAAACAATCTGCATCCAAGTTTGTCTTTGCCTTTGCATACAATTCCTATTGGCGCTGCATTTTTTACACCGTCCTTGCTCATGGTAGTGTAAATCCCTTCATATTTCTGTCCTTCTTCAATTCCGATATCTGTCAAATCAATACCCATTTTATCATCCTTATTAATTACATCTTCAATATAATGTCTATTCATTAATCTAATTAAAAATTATTGTCAAACATTATATTCCCTCAATTATTATAAGACTTTTTCAAAAAATACAATATGGCATTCAGCATGAACTTTTATTTATTTTAGACATAATTTATCAGGTTGAAACCAAAAGAACAAAAAGACATTTTCCAAAACAAAAATATATATTAAAAACCTCGAATAAAAATAGTTAAAGATAGTGAATGAACTCTATTAATTTAAAACTAAAGTAGATATATATTCATCTTAAAGAGTGGAATAATGAAAAATAAATTAATTAAAACAATAATTCCATTTATTTCAATGATAACAATAAACTTGGGAAATTTTTTTATTATAAATAATCATCAAATTTATGGAAACGGATTGAATCCCCATATCGGATTATTATTTGTTTCAGGATTATTGTTAGGACCATATGGCTCAATCGGAGCAGTTTTAGGATACACCGTGAGTGATTATATTAAAGGATATCCAATTGAAACTCTTTTATTCAGATTAATTATAGGTTTTGCAGTCTCATATCTGTCATATAAATTATGGTATACAAAATTCAATGATGATGATATTTATCCTCCACGATTAGTAAACAGCGGGAATTTAACTAAATTTTTAGGAATAATATTAATCACCGGATTAATCTATTCCGTTTCTATGGACGGACTATTGAACGTGATAAATCCACCTATAATACATATGATTGATTATATCGATATAAAATATTTCCTTAATTATATTAATTTTTCAGTAATATTAGGAATAATCGGTATTTGGATTGCTAGAAAATTAAATTATTTCCACATTCCGAAAATAAGTTCAAAACCTCCCCATAATCTATTTTATAAGTGCATTCTTATAATAATGATTATTTTAACAATAATCTTTTCTGTAGACGGATATATATTTAAAGGACAAAAAATTTATACAATATCCGCATTCATTTTATTACTTGCTATTGTATACATTTATTTAACAAAGCCCATAACATCCAAATTTGTTGTTCCAGATAAAACCACACATGAAAAAATAATGGACGTCTTTCTTTTAATTACTTTAATAATTATCATGGGAGATATCGTTTATATCAATTTTACAATAGACATTTTGAAATTTGGCATAGTACAAGACCAAACAGTATGGGAACTGCTGCTGAGTGCTGACATGATTCTATTAATCTTTTTCATACCGTCAGGTATTGTTTTAAATTATATTGAAAAAAAATTAATCAAACCTATACTTTCATTTTCAAAAATAGACGGTTTCATCCATGAAGGAGAAAAAATTAAAACTGAAGGATTGCTTGATGTGTATTCTCCATATATTAGTGAAGAAACCGAAATCGGAAAATTAGCACGCAGTTATACTGATCTCATCAACTATAATAACCATTATATTGAAAATATAAATAAAATTGAAAGTGAACGAGAGAGAATAAAAACAGAACTTGATATTTCCAAGAGAATCCAACAATCAAATCTGCCAACCGAACCCCTAAAAAACGAATATTATCATGCATATGGATTTTCAGAACCTGCAAAAGAAGTTGGTGGAGACTTTTATGATTACTTTGAAATAGATGATGAAAATATAGCTATTGTAATTGGTGATGCCTCAGGAAAAGGTGTGCCTGCAGCATTACTCGCAACAACCACTCAAACAATAATCAGAGACCAATTGCATAATAAAAAAGACCCCTCTAAGGTATTATACTTTGCTAATAATCATTTATGTCGAAATAACAGTGAAACAATGTTTATAACATTATGGTTGGGAATTTACAATAAAAAGACTAATATCCTAAATTTTTCCAATGCCGGACATAATCCTCCAATAATTGAGGAAAACAATAATTTTAAACTATTGGATATTGATAGCGGTATTGCATTAGGCATTTTGGAAGAATATAATTTTATAACTGAGGAAATAGAGCTTCCAAGCAAAATAATTGTATATACTGATGGAATTACAGATGCAATAAATAAAAACGAAACAACGTATGGCGAAGAAAGATTAATTAACTGTTTAAATAATAATTCTAACGAAGATATAATCAATAGCATATTAAATGATGTTAATAATTTTGTCGAAGATAACGAACAATTTGATGACATGACAATATTAATATTAGAAAACAATTATATCCAACAATCTCAATAAATCATTTAAAAATCTTGTTGCCCGTATACTATACAAAATATAATGTACTTTAGATATTAAATTATAATATTTAATATCGGCCCATATAAATCTTATCAATAATATTTTGGTGTCTTTAAAGTGGAAATAATAATGCTTTTTTGAACTATGTGTAGAAAAGGAAGCTATAAAACACATATTAAAGCTAATTGTCATTTAAATTGTCAGTTTATCAAATTAGAAAATTTCGGATGAAATCCAACTAGGCTTCCAATTCGACATCATAGATTGTTTTACATTAACAAGTTAATGGCCAACAATACATAGTAACTTGCCAGGAACAAATAAGAGATAGCAAGCACCATATTTTCAACCACCAAAATATCAATTCTCCAAATTTGATTGGAGTGTTTTTAATTGAATGCTCTTTCCAATTCATTAAAACACCAGTAGATATGATTATTATATTAGTGTTTTAGAATTAGACATTTTCTCTTAAAACTATTTATAATTTCTTATTTTTAAAAATAAAGATTGATTTAAGAATATAAAATTGTTTTTATGATGAAATATTGCTTTAATATAGAAATGAGTAATAAATGAAACTTTTATATACTTTGAGGTTCATAATATTGTATAACATCTTAGGATGTTTGGCCGGCACAGTATCGACCATTAGATATGCATATTGAATGAGGATGTGTCAAAATTTGTTTAACAAATTTATCCTTATTCAATCTTAAAAAAAAATCTATTTTTACCCAATTTATTAAATAAAGAAGACTAAAACTCCAATAGATTAGATGAAATGAATCAACTACTCTCTCTTAACAATCGCATCATTCGGACAATTTTCGTAACATAATCCGCAATGCAAACAATGTTCCTGTGGAATTTCAAACTTATCTTCAACAAAAACTGGAATCTGCTGCGGACAACTTGCCTGACAAGTACCGCAAGCAATACAATCATCAGTTATCTCAAATCCCTTAACTGTTATTTCAGCATCACCGAATTTGAAGGATTGTCTGAAAATCGGCTTTTGTGTCAAATCAAAGAATTCCATCTCATAATCCTCAATGCAAAAAGGCTCAAGAATATATCTTGCATTTCCTGGATAAACGTTATTCATGAATGGATTGTTTTCAAATATCAAATCTATCCAATATTTTTGATCGTCTAATTTATGGGCCTCACCGCTAATTCTGATGGATTTATTGTCCTTCAAGCTTAGATAACTGACTTTGGGATGATTCATGATTTCCGAATAGACATGCTTTCCACGACCGGTTAAAAAATATATCCTATCATCTTCAATATGCATTATATCAATAATTCTTGACTGAGGATTGCCATTATCATCAACAGTGGACAAAACTGCATCAATCACTTCCCTCAACTGTTTAAAACATTCTTCTTTAGTAACCATATAAACTACTCCAATTTAAATATAATCTTTCCCTGAGCCATGTTTGACTCCATCAAAGCATGTGCCTTTCCAATATCTTCCAAATTATAGAATACCCTTGAAATTTCAGGTTTAATGTTATTTTCAACAATGAAATCAAATAGACTGTCCATTATCTCCTGTGTCGGATAATTGCTGAAAAAAGAAGTGAGGTAACAGCCATTTGGAATAATCTTGATTGGATCGAATTCATCCATATACTCAATACCTCCCAAAACACCTGTAACGCAGCATATTCCTCCACTGTTAAGGCATTTAATTGAATCTTCAAGAGTTTTAGGACCAATCAGTTCCAGTACTTTATCACATTTTAATCTTTCAGCCAGACAACCATCATCAGCAAAGCACTCATCAGCACCGTTTGACTTTAATTTGTCAAATCTCTCCTCGCTTCTGGAAGTTGCAAATATTTCGCATCCCATTGGCTTTGCAAGCTGCATTGCGGAAAGTCCCAGAGCAGATGTTGCTCCTCTGATTAATAGAGTGCCCTCCTTTACAAGATTAAGTGACATTAAAGACCCATAGGCAGTGAAATAAGTTTCAGGAATTGCTATTATTTCCTCCAATGTCAATTTGTCAAAAACCTCCTCATCAATTTTAAAGACAATTTTTTCAGGAAGCAAAGCATATTCGGCATATCCCCCATCAAAGCTTCTTCCCATTCCACCCATAAGTGCAGCTATCCTATCACCGTTTTTAAATCGGGTGTTTGATGAGTCAACTACTTCACCAACGCATTCAATACCTGGAATTACAGGCAATTCAATATAATCCTCATCAGCTTCATAATCCCTTAAAATTACTTCAGCCCTATTAATTCCAAAGCCTAGAACCTTAACTAAAACCCAACCATCCTTAACTTTAGGAATTTCAACTTCGCTAACTTCCAGCTCATCCGCATTACAAGTTTTCTCCAAAACAACTGCTTTCATCATAACACCTCTTTCCAGCATTGAGGATCTGGCGAATACATATCATGGGTTGTTCCGTAGCTTACAGCAGGACACCCTCTGCAAAATCTCAGCAATTCGCATCTGCTGCATTTTTCAAATTTCTCAAACTGCCTGTATTCATCCATATTATCACCCATGAAAATATCATATACTGATTCATTTAAGGCATTTCCAACCTTGCTGTCCATTCTGCGACATGCAAAGATATCGCCGGACGGCAAAATTGTCAAATGACTGTTTCCACAATTGCATCCGTCATAGACAACATCATCATTCAAATTTTCCGGAATTTCATACAGTCCTTTTTCATATAAGAATAATGTCCATAGATGATCCTTTAGTGTAAAAAATGTTTTGCTGTCTTTATATTCATTGTATTTTTTCCATACCTTTTCCAAAAGGTTCCTATATTCTTCAGGAGTCATTTGTGTCGCCTTTTCAAGGCTTGTCGGACAATATCTTGCAAAACTGAATAACCCTGCATTATTTTCAACAACAACTTCAATCAAATCAGGAATCTCATCAATGTTTGTCTTGGAAACTGTGGTCATGATGCTGGCCCTGACTCCCGCATCCTGCAGGGTTTTGATTTTATCCAATGTAATGTCAAACGAACCGGGTTTTCTAAAATAGTCATGGGTGTCCCTTAGACCGTCCAAAGACAGTTGATATTGTCTGCAGCTTAAGCTTTTAAGTCTTTTTGCAACCTCATCAGTAATGTGGAAAGGGTTTCCCAGTATTGAATAATGAATCTCCTTTTCGTGCAACATTTCAAGCAATTGCCAAAAGTCGGGATGGAGAATCGGATCACCTCCAGTAATGCTGAAATATGGTGTCCTGTTTGTTTTCCGGCAGAATTTTAAGCAGTTATCCAAAACAATCTCCATATCCTCATACTTCATTGTTATTAATTCCTTGTCGTTTTCCTCTGAAAAGATATAGCAATGCTTGCATCGCTGGTCACAGTCATCAAGGATATGCCATTGAAATGCAAAAAAATCGGCCATAAAAAACAACTCCAAAAAAATAGTATAATAAAAAAATAAAAGATTTAAGATTAAATCAATCTTAAAATCTGTCTGAACCACAAGCTGTGGTGATATCTGATCCGCATGCAGTGTTAATGTCAGAACCACAAGCAGAAGCAGTCACATCACTGCCACAAGCAGTGTTAATGTCAGAACCACAAGCAGAAGCAGTCACATCACTGCCACAAGCAGTGTTAATGTCAGAACCACAAGCGGTAGAAATTACATTTTGTGCGATTTTAGATGAGAAAAATTTCTCATTATCATTCCATGCATTAAATTTCATAATTTATCACCTTAAATTTTAATAAAAGTAAAACTTTTATTTAATTATAGTATATTTCAGCAGATATAAAAAGAATAAAGTTACCTCCAGGTTACTTAAAACTAATTAATATTGATTAATAAATATTATAACAGTTTTAGGAGACATTACATGAATAATGATAAAAAAGCAGGAAAATGCCCCATGGAACTTGCCATGGAATTGATTAGCAGAAAATGGGTTATTCAAATCTTAAGAGATATGTTTTTTAGAAAAAAACGTTTTAATGAATTTAAAGATGGAAAATCTAATTTATCCAATAAAGTTTTAAGCAATTGTCTAAAAGAAATGGAAGAAAACGGACTTATCTCTAGAAACAGCGACGAGAATAACCAAAGTATTGACTACACATTAACGGATAAAGGGAAAAAACTTAATAAGGTAATTTATGAACTCGCAATGTTTACATTAACAACCGATTTGGGCAATGACTTCTATGATGATGAAACTAAAATCGAATTAGAGAACATATTCAAAAATACATTGATAAACAATTATTGATGGAATATACCCTATTAACCAAAATCCATATAAAGTTAATGTTATACCAACACTATACAAAATATAAGCACCCACCTAAAAACAGCCAAAACAGCCATAAAAAATAATTAATTAAAAAACTATTTTTATGAAAATAAGAAAGAATAATTATTGATTAACCTATTTAATAACCTATACCAAGTTATCATGTGCTGAAAGAAATATTAAAGTTTAATAGATATTATAAAGACCATAAATCATTTAAAAATCTTGTTGCCCGTATACTATGCAAAATATTTACTACTTTTCGCTCTTACACAATTAATATGATATAATAATATTTAAACACACTACACCATATACAAAAAATGGAAAATAAATAATATTTCCCAAATTTTAATAGTTTTTACATTAATGAGAAAGTTTTTATTGGCACGAATATTACATTATCAACTTTTTCAATTGTTTTTGTTGTATCAGATATAACAATTCCATGTGGAGCTTTATAACGTCTTATTGCATCCTTAATTTGATCAGTACCTTTATTACCGTGTCCAACTTCTATTGGGATTACTTCATCAAAATCTTTTTTTATTATAAAATCAACCTTTTGCTTTTTCACTTTATATGTATCGTAGAATATACTGAATTCAAAGAACTGTTCACTATTTTTCAAATTAACAAGGTTTGATCCGACTAATGTTTCAAGCAATATTCCTTCATATTCACTCAATTTTATAGATGAAAATCCGAATTTGAGATTTATTGCATGCATTATGCTTGGTGTTGCAAAATAATACTGCCATGATTTTTTTGCTCTTGCATTTGCACCTGCATAAGGTTCTGTGTGAAATATCAAATGAGTCTTTTCAAGTAAGTCCATTATTGTATTAACACTTCCTGCAGAAGTTTTGATTTTATTTGCAAGCGCATTTTGTGAAATGTCACCAGGATATTTTTCCGCCAAAAATTTCATTAATCTTAATGCATTTGTTTGTGTATTTGCAGTCAGGTTATTCATTGTCCCTAAATCTTTTGTCACCACAGTTTCAACTGAGTAGTATAATTTTTTAAATGCATTTCTGTGATTCGTATCATGCATCACTGACGGAAATCCTCCAAATTTAAAATAATTATCCCAATCCATTGAATGATAATTTTTTAGATTTAATAAATCACGATTTACCTGCTTTTCTTTTATGATTGCATTATCAACATTGCCATTAAATAATAAATCTATCAAATCATTGGAAATATCTGTGTGATAATTATATTTTAATTTTAAATGTTGTGAATAATTTAGGGGAGTTATTGGATATCGTATCATCCTTCTTGCGGCTTCAGCATTATATTCAAGATTTATTGCTGATGAACCTGTAAAAATCGCAAATATATTTTTAGATTTATCAGTGATTATTTTACCTGAAAGTGACCAATCTTTATCAAAATGTGATTCGTCAATTAATAAGAATAATTTTTCATCAAGTGTCTGCAGTGAGGAGTTATGGAATGTTTTTAGATAATATTTGATGGTATCATAGATGTCACAATCTTCTATTTTATTTAGTTCTTCACAGGAAAAATATAATATCTGTTCATGACGGATATTTTTTTGATTCAACAAGTAGTCATATACCTGAAATAAGATTGTTGTTTTTCCAACACCTCTAAGACCCGGCAATACAATATAACGATTAACATTATTTCCATCGATGAATTCATCTATAAATGTTCTTATTTCTTCAAAATCATCCCTATGATTAAATTTAACACCCCTATTTGATAACTCATTGTTTAGAGATAAAGGAGTATCTGTTATTTGGCTTTGTAAAAAATCATGAATTGAATCTTCATTATCAGGATTCATACTAAATCACCTCTTTGATAATATATTGAACACTATTATATAAATATATATTCAATATATTGAATGATAATATGTAAAAGAATATTCAATAAAATTTATAATATTGAAAAACATGACAAAATTATTTACACTTTAAAAAGTAAATAAAGTCCTTAAAATAGATTTTAGCCACAATTATACAAAATAGCATTCATAACGACTGTAAAAACAATAATTTATGGAAGTTTTTTCTTATTCTTTGACATACTCTCTTTTCCCATCAGGATATTCTATGTAAGGACAATCAAGTTCATCATCATAACCAGCAATAGGAAGTCCTTTAATTTTACAAATATCTTGATCTATTTTAATAGATGCTTTAAATCTTTCTGTAAGCTCTTCATCAGAAATTCCACATGTTGAATCTAATTCATTACTTTCTTGCAAATAAATCTCCTCCTATTCCTAATTGTATTATAAGATATAAACTTCATTAATAATAAACATTTTCAAACTGCGACTTTACGAAAAAACATATGATCAATTAGATGTATTCACACCCAATTATTTAAAACTCCTATTATTATCAATTTAAAAAGACAAGAAATATTTTTCACGAATTTTTTTACTTCCATGATTCTGATCTTTAGAATTTAATGCGTTAATTAAATAATCCCAAACATCATTTTTAGGAATGATTATTGATTTAAAACCCATAAAATTCCAATTTTTATTAAATGATTTGAAGATTACTTCCTCCCCATATTTTGATTTTGCTTCTTTTAGATTTGAAATATTTTCAGAATCTAAAGGAACATGTGAAGAAAAGCTATAATTGGGTAAGCAAATAGGATTCATATTTAAATGCAATATTCGAATATCACATTCCAATGCCTCATCCAATTTTAAAATTGAATGAAGAATTCTTGTTTTGGATTCATAAGTCCTCATGATATAATCAAAATCCAATGACTCCTCAGCTAATTTAATATGTTCATCCAAGTATTTTAGAGAAATCTCCTCAATACTGCCATTATGATTATCCAAAAAATCAAAAAAGTCTAAAAAATCAAAATAATAAAGATTATCGATGTAAAATTGAATCCATTCATATTCTTTCAAGTAATCATAAGATTCTTGTGTTAAAAATGTTTTTTCAGACACGAATTCTTCTAATGGCAAATTACTTTCAGCAATTATTTGAACAAGATGTTTTTTATTGCCCGTGGCATCAATACCATGTTTTTCTAAAAATTCTTTCAATTGCCAACGCCTCAAGTCTTTTGAAAAATCCTGCCAATTAGCTTTACAGGCATTATGAGTCAAAAATCCTCCTTCTAAGGACAAATCTCTAAGTTGTTGTCTAAAACACCATGGGACAAAAGACAAATCATATAATGCAAAATCTGCATCATTACATTCATCAACAAGAGTATAAAGTTTAAATCTATTCAAATCAACAGGCATGACATATGAATCATCAACCCTTGGGATTAGACGATACTTATTGTCAGCCATTTTACAAAATTCAATTTCATCCATACAAGTTGTTTGAGCATTCTCTTGGGAGTAATTTTCTTCAGATGTATCCTCTTTAAAATCAGCATACATTTCATCCAAATCCGCAAAATTATTTAAATGAAGGCTATCATATTCCCTTTTTAAGGAATCATCCAAAAATATTTGGAGCAGCAAATCATTATATAAATGGTCCCCATAATAATCATTTTCTAAAAGCATGTCTTTTGTATCCTTAAGGTCTTCATGTGAATCAACAAAATCTGCGAAAATATCCATCATTTCGAACTCTTTTAAACTTAAATGAACTAAATCAAGATCAAAACCACAATTTTTACAAGAACCCTCTTTATAATCCATTTTTTCAAGACATATCGGACAGGTTTCATCCTTTGACATAACATTCCCAAAGAACCATATATAATCATACGGAAAATCAGAAAACATTTCATGAGCCCTAAGAATTAGCTCTTCTTCTTTAATACTGCCATTCTCAAATCCATTTTTTAATCTATCTTTAATTGACATTGCCTCACTTTCTGAAATCTTACCTTCTTTGATTAGATTTTTCATATATTCCGTTAAATGTCTGCCATCTCCAATTATAGTTTCATAACCTGGTTTTTCAAATAATTTCATATTATCAACCACCTATAAAAACACCATCAATAGATCTTATTATAGTAATGTTTTAGAATTAGATATTTTATTTTAAAACTATTTATACTTTCTTATTTTTAAAAATAAACATTGTTTTTGGAATATAAAATTGTTTTTAGAATGAAATATTGTTTTAATTTGATAATAAGTAATGGATAGAACTTTTATATACTTGATGCCCATAGGATTATATAACCTCATAGGATGTTTTGGCCGGTACAGTACCAACCAAGTTATATGTTGAATAGGGATGTATCAAAATTTGTTTAACAAATTTATCCTTATTCAATTTTTAAAATTATATTTTTAATATTCTTCATTAATTGTTAACATCAGTATGGAGGAATTCATTATGGAAACATAGAATATGAAATAGTTAATGAATGGTTTTCCTAATAATTTTTCAAAGAATTTTAAAGTCAATATACTAAAAAAACCATACAATATATAAATACCTACTAAAAAAGACCAATTAATTCCTTAAAAAAAAAGACTAGTTTTTTAAAAATACCAATATATTGCAACCAATAAAATCATCAAATAAATTATATTAGGTTAATAAAGAATAAACTTAATATTACAAATTAATAAGTAAAATAAACAAAAAATAAGATATATTTTTTGTTGCCCGTATACTATACAAAATATTTATTACTTTTTTAATATTTGAATTGAAGATAACTTTAATGATAAAGAATTTTTTCTAAATATTCTTTAATTTCTGGAACATCATCATGCATAACTTCCCAAATTATATCATCAATTATATTTTCATAATTATGGGCAGTGACATTTCTCAATCCAATTAATTGACCCCATTCAATTCCATCATATTCCTCAAGGAATTCATCTGAAAATCTATTGGCAAATTCACCCATTTGAATGATAACTAATGCACAAGCATCTTTATATAAACTGTCAGACATGTAAATCTCTTTATCATCATCAAATCGATTTAAATAATCATCAATACGGTTACAATAGTCAATTATGGTTTCCGCACATCTTTTATCTTTCTCGTTCATATAAAAGAACCTCCTCTTTGCTTATTGCTTCGAGAAATTTTTTATTTGAACTGCCTTTACTGATTACATCAACATGGCAATTAAATTCGTCTTCCAAATCCTGGACTAAAGAAACATATTGCAGACCTTTCAAATCACCTTTATCCATTACAAAATCCAGATCACTATTTTCATTGGCTTCATTTCGAGCATAAGATCCAAAAAGACTGAAAGTATTAATACCATACTTAATAACAATTGGAATAACCCTTTTTCTAATATCATCAATAGTAAAAACCATGAAAAATCACCATAATGTAATGAATTCTTATTTTATCATATAATTCTCATTAATAATAAACATTTTCAAAGTGCGACTTTATGAAAAAACACAAGCTATGTTAATGAAATGTTTTCACAGGACAATATACAAAAAATACTATACAAAATATAAGCACCCTCCTAAAAACAGCCAAAACAGCCTTAAAAAATAATTATTTAAAAAACGGTTTTTATGAAAATAAGAAAGAATAATATTTAATTAACCTATTTTATAACCAATACCAAGTTATTATGTGCTGAAAGAAATATTAAAGTTTAATAGATATTATAAAGACCCTAAATCATTTAAAAATCTTGTTGCCCGTATATTATACAAAATATAATGTACTTTGGTCCTACACTATACTATCCATATTCATCCATATAAGAATATCTAAAAAAATATAATAATCAATTATATAGAAATTCAGAATTTACTGTTTGGTGTTTTTAAAGTGGAAATAATAATGCTTTTTTGAACTATGTGTAAAAAAGGAAGCTATAAAACACATATTAAAGCTAATCATCATTTAAATTGTCAGTTTATCAAATTAGAAAATTTTGGATGAAATCCAACTAGACTTCCAATTCGACATCATAGATTGTTTTACATTAACAAGTTAATGGCCAACAATATGTAGTAACTTGCTAGGAACAAATAAGAGATAGCAAGAACCATATTTTCAATAGCAAGAATGTCCATTCCTCCAAATTTGATTGGAGTGTTTTTAATTGAATTCTCTTTCCACTTCATAAAAACACCTATAGTTACAAATATTATATTAGTGTTTTAGAATTCAGTATTTCCATTCTAAACTATTTAAAATTTGTTATTTTTTAAAATAAATATTGTTATGAGCATGTAAAATTGTTTTAGTAATAGAATATTGTTTTAACTTAAAATTAGACCAAATAAAAACATTTATATATTTTGATATTTAAAATATTATTTGACATCTTATGATGTTTGGTGGCATGATGCCAACCTATAGTTATGAATGTTGAATGGGGATGTGTCAAGATTTGTTTAACAAATTTATCCTTATTCAATTTTAAAAATCTTTTTTTCAATGTTTTTCACTCAAGACATAATATTAACCCCCGAATTATATAAATTTTAAAATTATTTACTGTTACACAAACATTAAGGATATTGAATGAAAAAAATATATTTGGGTGTAGAAAATGAAACAGTATGTTGTTGATGCTTTTACCAATCAGATATTTAAAGGAAATCCTGCGGCAGTCTGCATTCTTGATGAATGGATAAATGAAGAGGTGATGTTAAATATAGCCATTGAAAACAACCTATCTGAAACTGCATTTGCAGTTAAAAACTCCAATCAATATGAAATCAGATGGTTTACGCCAGGAGGTGAGGTAGACCTCTGCGGACATGCAACACTAGCAACAGCCTTTGTAATACTAAACTTTTATGAAAACACAGATGAAATTTATTTTAAAACAATTGATAATGTCCAATTATCTGTTAAAAGAAGAGATACATTATATGAAATGGAATTTCCAGCATATGATTTGAAATCAGTGAACATAACTGACGAAATCATCAATGCATTGGGAGTAAAACCAAATGAGATTTTTAAAGCAAGAGATTTGTTATGTGTATTGGATAGTCCCCAAAGTGTAATTGATTTTAAACCAAATTTAGATAAAATAGAAAAATTAGAAGGACTATTACTTCATATTACTGCAAAAGGAAAGGAATATGATTGCGTTTCAAGATCATTCGGACCAAAATTAAATATTCCTGAAGATCCAGTATGCGGTTCTGGGCATTGCCATATTGTGCCATACTGGAGTGAAAAATTAAACAAAAATAATATACATGCATATCAGGCTTCCAAACGAAGTGGACAATTATACTGTAAAATCAAAAATGATAAAGTTCTAATAGCAGGTGAAGCGACATTGTTCAGCGAATCAAAATTGAATATCAAATAGCAAACAATGGCATTGCCAATTTGAGCAGGAGCATATATATTCAAATAAAATATGTAAAAATAAGAAAAAACAATTATTAAACTCTAACAAATAATATAAAGTCTAAAAATCATTTAAAATGGATTTTGCCCGTATACTATACAAAATATTTATTACTTTTAGCCCCGACAATATAATTTTAGAACTTGAAAATATAAAAAATATATCAGTTTAATTAATGTATTCACTAATTCCTGTGAGCTTCTCAATGTCTGAATAATTCCAATATTTGTTTTCACAATGGAAATATACATCCTTTCTTTTCTTGGAAATCCTGAATGGTACAAGGGTGTTGTCATAAATATGGACAATATCACAGATTTCAAATAATTCTGGAATCAAATCGAGTGCCTTATAATATCTTGATTTGATTTTTTCTTCGGGAACCCCAAGTCCTCCCACGGATTCCCTCATGCTTACACGAGCAATATTAATTTTATAATCTGATGTTAAAACATGAATGCATCTTAAAAAATATCCTTTTTCTTTAGCTTTTTTAAGTAACTTGAGATTCCTATCAGTAGAAAGGACTGTTTCAAATGTGAAATCTTCCCATTTTCAACAATTTCTTCCCTTAATTCTTCAGCCTTCACAGCAGCTTCCAAATCACTGCATAAACTTAATCTTTTAATATCATTAGCATTAATGTAAACACCAATAGTTCTGGCCATACGAGTTATTGTGGTTTTCCCACTGCCGTTTTGGACCTGCAAAAACGATGACTTCATGAAGTCTGTTTTTCTTTGACATATTCTCTCCTTCCATCAGAATATTCTAGATATGCACATTTATTTTCATCATCATAAACCACAATAGGAAGTCCTTTAATTCTACATATGTCCTGATTAATTTTAATAGATGCCTTAAATCTTTCAGTCAGTTCTTCATCAGAAATGCTGCAAGTAGAATCTAATTCATTTTCTTCAACCAATATAATTCCTCCCTATTTTTTAATAAAATAAACAATTACAATAATTAAGATAGAAAATACCTCAAATCAACGAATGGATTAGATGCTATCTGGTTTTTCTGAATCACTTTGATTTTGATGAATATCTCGAAAAGTCAGACGATGATTTCATGACCACATCCCTAATATTTCTAGACACACATCAAGATTTGGCTTTAAAGCGAAATGATTACATGGTTCTTTTTGATGTGCAACTGTCAAAAGCCCCATATTATGTTGTTAACAAGGACTTTTCAGAGGATTTAAGAGAGGAGCTTAAACTGTTTTTGATGCGTTTAAACCCCATTAGTAAATTGATAATCCATAGCTGTAAATCATGTGAATATATACAATTTGAATAATCTGATTATCATATGTAAAATTAAAGACCTTGAAAGACTGTTTGATGATGTCTGGCAGACAGTGAAGTTTAAAAAGGTTTATTTTAACAAAAACGAATCATTTGACATTTTGATTAAAGCGTTGACCACTACCGATTTAGATGAATTGAATCAAAGTATCAAAAGCAGATATTTTGATGAATGATTTGAGAAATGAAGAAAAAAATTAATAATTTAAGAAAACATAATAATAATTATGTCCCATAAATACATAGAAAAAACAAAAATCACAAGTTTTGATGAATTATCCCATATTATCCAAGGAAAAACAGATTTTTGTGAAGATATTAGGTCAAAATTCATTTTTCGCGGTATTGACAACATCAATTACAAACTGGTTCCTTCTTCCTTGAGAGGCAATAGGCTTGATGATTTTGTCAGTGAAGATTTTAAAGTATCATTAGAAAACAGTGCTGAAACAGTTATTAACCATAATCTAATCTACAATAGAAATAACAGGAATATTTCAGGCGGTTTTGGATCTTCCACAATAAACAAATATGGAAGAATTTGCGAAGGTGAAGGCATTAACGCTTATTCACCAGCGGAATTCCAATATTTAAAGGAAGTTAATGCCTTGATGAAGTTTTTTGAAAATGGAGATAAGGTTGGCTTGAAAATTCCAACGAATCAAAATATTCGTGATTTATTTGGGCATGATGAAAATGAAAAATGGCATGGTTTTAATTGGCCTGAAAAAGAGTATTTTGAGCTGATTTCACTTGCCCAACACTATGGAATTCCTACACGTGCTCTTGATTGGTCATATGATTATAAGGTTTCCTTGTATTTTGCCGTTAAAAACATTATAAAAGAGGGTTATTTATACAACAAAAAACCCGAAGCTGGAGTTTTATGGGCCTTTAATTATAAGCAATTGGAAATTGACAATATGGATGCAAAAACACCATTTGCAATTAAATATTACCGGCCAGAATACCATTCCAATCCTAATTTAAATGCTCAGAAAGGATTATTTACCTTCATCATAAATAAAATCAATGACCTTACTGATAAGGCCTTTGATGAGTTTATCGAAGAGCTTTTATGTGAAGGTGTTATTAAATTACCTGAAAACGAAAAGGCATTTTACAAATTTGAAATCCCAGAAACTGCAAAACCGGAGATTTTATATGATCTGTACCAAGAGGGTTATTCAGAAGAGCATTTGTTTCCCGGCTATGCTGGTGTGACACAATCTATAGAAAATAAGGTTAAACTAGATACATTACTCCAAAATCAATCTAAAAAAGATGTTGTAATATCTTTGACTAATGATGCCTTTGATAAAATTGCAAAGGGTGAGAAGAAAATGATTTTTACCATATTTCCTTTCAAAGGGGATGTTGATAAAATATTCATTTATATTGCAAAAATTAAAAGAATCGTTGCCTATACCAGATGTGAAATATATGAAAATACTCCAGTTTATTTCTGGGATAAGTTTTCTAAGGAGTCTGGCTTGTCCGAAGAAGAATTTTTTAAAGATTTGAATTGTTTAAAAACTATTTATGCATTAAAAATTGTTGATTTCAAAAAAATTAAACAAGAAATTCCCCTCAATGATTTTGAATTTAAAAAAGATTATTATTTTCTTGATGAAGTTCCACAGCTGAAATCTTTGGTTAATAGGGACTTTAATTAGACAAGTTAAATATAGCTGTGGTGATTCAAATTCAATGAATATAGTTGATATTGAGGAAATTCTGTTATATTCATACAATCCACTAAGATTATAACCATATGCATGTGAATTGATTAAATCTTTCAATTCCATGAATTTTTGAAAATTCATCCATGTGATTATAGTAATAATAAATATTTTCAAAGTGTGACTTTATGAAAAAACAGAAGTAAGGTTAATGAATGTTTTCACATGACAATATACCAAAAATACTATACAAAATATAAGTCATCTACTAAAAACAACCAAAATAGCCTTTAAAAATAATTATTTAAAAAACTCTTTTTATAAAAATAAGAATTAAAAATTATCAATTAAATCATACAATAACCAACATTACATTAAAATAATTAAAAATAATTATAGAATCTTAATAAAGGATATGAACTCCAGAGATCATTGTAAAATCTTGTTGCCCGTATACTATACAAAATATTTACTACTTTTAGCTCTCAAATTATAATATTCAACTAAGAAGCATATATATTTTTATTACTTTTAAATTTACCCCATATTCCAGACTCTTTCAAAAACTTTGTTGATTTTCAAAATCCTTTTTGCGATTGTCATTCCAAATGAGATCTCTGCGATAGATTCGTTTTAAAACGCCTCGTTTGGTCTTGAATGTTCGTTTTCTTGATTTTGG